>REEN01000064.1 GCA_007695015.1 Marinilabiliales bacterium | reverse complement strand
AAAATATGCAGCTATCTGTTCTCGACATTGTGATCATCCTCTCATACCTTTCGGCCACGGTGGTGATCGGACTGGTGATGAAGCGGCGTGCGCAGCAGGGCAAGGAGGCCTACCTGCTGGGAGGGAAAAAGCTTCCGTGGTATATGCTCGGACTGTCGAATGCCTCGGGCATGTTCGATATTTCGGGCACCATGCTCCTGGTGACATGGGCATTTGTATACGGGTTCAAGAGTATCTGGATACCATGGCTCTGGCCCACCTTTAACCAGGTGTTCCTGATGATATACCTTTCGATGTGGCTGCGCCGGTCGGGGGCGACTACAGGTGCCGAGTGGATAGGCACCCGTTTCGGGACGGGGCGGAGCGGACTGATGTCGCACAACATTGTGGTTGTCTATGCGCTGGTGTCATGCCTCGGGTTCCTTGCCTACGGGTTTATCGGACTGGGGAAGTTCATGATGCTGTTCATTCCGTGGGAGTACGTTTCGGTAATTGTGCCTTTTCATGTGCCTGAAGCCTACATACCTCATGTGTATGGTATCCTTTTCACACTGTTCGCCATGTTTTACACAGTGCTGGGCGGGATGAGCTCCATAGTGTGGGCCGATGTGCTGCAGTATATTATTATGACGGTATCGGCTGTTGCCGTTGGCATAATCGCGATGAATGCGCTGAGCGCAAATCCTCTCGTGGTGCCGGAAAGCTGGCACTCACCATGGTTCGGGTGGAGGCTTGACATGGACTGGAGCGGGATCATCGCGGGTGTTAATGAGCATATCAGGAGTGACGGCTACTCGCTTTTCAGCATATTCATGGGGATGGTGCTGTTCAAGGGGATACTGGTAAGCGCAGCGGGTCCTGCGCCCAATTACGATATGCAGAAGATACTGTCATCAAAGAGTCCGAAAGAGGCATCGCTGCTTAGCGGGTTTGTGTCGGTGGTGCTCTTCCCGGTACGCTATTTTATGGTTGTGGGGTTTGCCATACTCGGACTGCTCTATTATGATGAACTTAATCTTCTCGTGGGGGGAGTCGTTGATTTTGAGCAGATACTGCCGGCAGCCATCAGCAGCTTTGTGCCGGTCGGACTCCTGGGATTGCTTGTGGCGGGCTTGCTGGCCGCGTTCATGTCGACTTTCGCCGGAACGCTGAATGCCGCACAGGCCTACCTGGTAAACGACATATACCTGAAGTACGTTAAGCCTGATGCGTCCAACAGGACGGTGAGCAATGTCTCATACCTGTTCGGCATCCTGGTGGTCGTGATAAGCATCGGGTTCGGCATATTTGCAGAGAATGTGAATGCTATACTTCAGTGGATAGTGTCGGCGCTGTACGGCAGCTATGTGGCGCCAAACGTGGTGAAATGGTACTGGTGGCGGTTCAACGGCTACGGGTATTTCTGGGGTATGGTTTCGGGACTGCTGGCGGCCATGATAGTTCCCTTCTTCTTCCCGGGCGTGCTGCATCTCTACCTTTTCCCGATATTCCTGGCGGTTTCTGTCGCGGGATGTATCTGGGGTACCTATGCTCATCCGCCGACTGAGGAAAAGGTGCTGGTCGATTTCTACAGGAACGTCAGGCCATGGGGCTTCTGGAAGCCCGTACATGAGAAGGTCGTTGCAAGGGAGCCCGGTTTCAGGAAGAACAATGATTTTAGCAGGGATATGATAAACATAGTTGTTGCCACCACCGCGCAGGTATTGCTGGTGCTGATCCCGTTCTATATCATTCTTGGCAGGTACGGCTGGCTGGCTGCAGTCCTTGGCGGACTGGCGCTGTGCGGTTTGTTCCTGAAACGGTTCTGGTATGATAATATGGATAAGCACGAGGCTGAGTGGCAGAGGGAGAGGACCGAGGGCATCCACACGGGGAGGTAGGGCGCTGCATTGCCCCCTGCCCTGAAATACCGTGGTTTGCCGGATTGGAGTTGATGCGGCCGGCTGCCTTGAGTTGATGCGGCAGGCTGTCATTAGTTGGTGCGACCTGCTGCCTTGAGTTGATGCGGCAGGCTGTTATGGCATGCCGGGGCCGGCTGTAAACCGTTCGTATAATAATAAAACTACGTGATATGCAGGAAAAAGGTTTTGAAACGAGGCTTAAGGAGCTTTATGAGAGGTACAGAGAACTTGTTGAAAGGAAAAATGAACCTCTGGATGAGTATAACGGGCTTTTTACCAGGTACAGGTACCCGGTACTGACAGCCGGGCATATACCCGTATTCTGGAAATATGACCTGGACCCCGGGAGAAATCCCCTGCTGATACAGCGCTTCGGGATAAACAGTGTGTTTAATGCCGGTGCGATCAGGCATGAGGGTAAAGTGCTGCTTGTTGCAAGGGTCGAGGGATACGACCGGAAATCCTTCTTTGCTGTTGCTGAAAGCAGTGACGGGATAAACGGATTCAGGTTTTGGGACAGGCCGGTTGTTCTGCCCCCGGCACATCCTGACGAGACGAATGTTTACGATATGCGGCTTACCCGGCATGAGGACGGCTGGATCTACGGACTTTTCTGTGCCGAGAGAAAGGACCCTTCGGTGCCGGCCTCAGACACATCATCGGCGCTGGCTGCCTGCGGTATTGCACGCACCAGGGATCTTAAGGAATGGGAGCGTCTGCCTGACCTGGAAACAGCTTCGGCGCAGCAGCGGAATGTCGTTCTGCATCCGGAGTTTATTGATGGTAAATATGCCCTGTATACCCGGCCACAGGATTCCTTTATCGAAGCGGGCTCGGGAGGCGGCATAGGCTGGGCGCTGACTGAATCGATGGAAAGCGCCGGGATAGATGAGGAGAAGATAGTTGACGGGAGGGTTTACCATACTATAAAAGAATCGAAGAACGGACAGGGCCCCGCACCGATAAAGACAGACAAGGGATGGCTCCATCTGGCCCACGGGGTTCGGATGTGTGCTGCAGGGTTACGCTATGTGCTCTATGTTTTCATGACCGGCCTGAATGACCCGTCGGAGGTCACGCACCGTCCTGCCGGCTATTTTCTTGCTCCGGAGTACGAAGAGCGTGTAGGGGATGTTTCCAACGTTGTCTTTTCGAACGGCTGGGTAGAGATGGATGGCGGAAGGGTGCTGATATATTACGGATCGTCAGATACCAGGATGCATGTTGCTGAAACCACCGTGGACAGGCTGGTTGACTATGCGGTAAATACACCGGAGGACAGCCTGACTTCGGCTGGAAATGTTGAAATACTGAATGGGATAATTGACCGCAATATGACTGTTGTGTAAAAGCGCATACAGGTTGTGTTCCCGGGTGAACCACGGATATGCTGTGGAAGGGTTAAAAAATGTTAGAAGTAAATGGCTTTACACCGGTTTTTTTCATAAATTTACAGGTTGCAACATTGCTGAAGTTACTAACTTAAATATCTTAAAAACAAAAAACAGTATTATGAAAAGAATCACTTATTTATTCGGATTTATTCTGATAGCCTGCTTTATGGCTGCAGGCATGGTTTCGTGCGAAGCTCCCGCCGAGGAGAAGTTCATAGGGATACAGCTCTGGTCAGTGCGGGGCGATATGAATGCAGATCCTGAAGGAACTATCCAGGCGCTTGGCGAAATGGGATACAGCTTTGTTGAATCGGCCGGATATCAGAATGGCCAGTTTTACCGTATGTCTCCTGAAGATTTTGGTGCACTTGTCGAGGCCAACGGAATGAAACATCTCAGCACCCATGTATACCGTCCGCTTCCGCAGGAAGATGGATGGGATGAAGCAATGGAATGGTGGGATCAGGCCATTGAGGCCCATGTCAGGGGAGGAATTTCCTATATGATAGCTCCCACGATGGACCGCTCAGCTTTTGAAAGCCTTGAGAATCTCCGGAAATGGGTAGACTATTTCAACGAAATCGGCAGAAGGGCGAGCGAAAGGGGAGTTAAGTTCGGGTTCCACAACCATGCGATTGAATTCTCAGAAGTAGAGGGGGTTGTTGCAATGGATTATATGCTGGAGAACACCGATCCAGAATATGTATTCTTTCAGCTTGACCTTTACTGGATAGCTGAGGGCGGCAAGGACCCCGTTGATTATTTCAGGAGATACCCCGGCCGTTGGCTCATGTTCCATGTCAAAGACAGGGAAGAGATAGGAGCAAGCGGTACAATGGACTTCAGGCCTGCATATGAGAATGCCGAACTTGCAGGTATGAGATACCACGTCGTAGAGGTTGAACAGTACAACTACGAGCCCATCGAGAGCGTAAGGATCAGCCTTGAGTACCTGCTGAACGCCGACTATGTAAAGGCAGACTACAGGTAATACAATGTTTCACCGGCGGCTTCTGGCCGCGGTCAGTCAGAGCCGGCTGTGAAAGTTAATTTCACAGCCGGTTTTTACAATTAACGGTACAAGTGAGTTTTAAACCCGGAATGCAGGGTTCTTTAGCGGGTCGGGAGTATTCAGGTAATTGAATTTTAAAAATTAGAATATGAAGCCAATAATATCATTTCGGACCCAGGGTATGAGATACCTGCTTCTTTTACTGTGCTTCCCGGTGGTTTCATGCAGCTATTCCGGAGACGAAGGCCAGGAAGCCGATATATTTGCCATGGATAACCTTGTTGCATGGTGCATAGTTCCATTTGACGCACTTGAGAGAACATCCGTTGAAAGGGCTGAAATGCTTAAGCGACTGGGTTTTGAGAAGATGGCGTGGGACTGGCGGATGGAGCATATTGAAACCCTGCCGGCAGAGATAGAGACCCTTGGGAATTATGGCATTGAGCTGACGGCAGTATGGTTCTGGATTGACCATGAAGTGGAAAACGGGTTTTTACCGCACCAGGAACGCATATTCGATGCGGTAAGGGACAGTGGTGCTGAAACCGACTTCTGGGTTAGTTTCAGGAGTGATTATTTTGACGGACTGGAAGACGAAGAGAAAGTCGCGCGTGCTGCCCGGGCGGTTCTGAAGGTGCACGACCGGGTCAGGGGCTATGGCTGCAGGGTTGCGCTGTATAATCACATGGACTGGTTCGGGGAGCCTGAAAACCAGGTGCGGATAATAGAACAAACCGGAAGGGACAGTATCGGCATAGTGTACAACTTCCACCATGCCCATCACCATATTGATGATTTTTCCGGGATGCTTGATGTTATGCTGCCGTATCTTTACACGGTCAATCTTAATGGTATGAGTAGGGACGGCCCGAAGATCCTTGATATCGGAAGCGGCGACCATGAAGCAGAAATGATGGAAGTGCTGGCCCGTTCAGGTTTTAATGGCACTGTCGGCATACTTGGGCATACCGAGGGTGAGGATATTGAAAAGGTGCTTGAGCGCAACCTGAGGGGACTCCGGATGCTGGTTGACAACCTGTAGGAAAAAGAGACTGTCTGGCATCATATTGCCCGAAAATAGTGGTGTTCAGGTGAGACAGGCCAGGTTTAAACAATTATTAATGTTTAGCTAACATCCTCTTAACCTACCCTAAGTAGTTTTGCAGAAAGATTTTTAACTGCTGAATGTAAAACTGCTTGTTGATGGTGTTTTTTAAAAAGTCTGTTCTTTTCCTGGTTTGTATTCTCGGATTTTCTTCATTTGATGTCAGTTCACAGGGTTATATTCTTTCCGGTACCGTTTCTGAAAGAGGAAATGGTGATCTTTTAACTGGTGCCACAGTAGTTGTTGAAGGTACCAACCTTCATGCTATCGCCGGACTTGACGGCAGTTACAGGGTAAGAGGCGTACCTGCAGGTAATTATTCAGTCCGGGTCTCCTTTATATCATATGAAACCCAGACAATCGAGGTAGTTATTGAAAACAACCTGAGAGTTGATTTCGAACTTGAGATATCAAGCCTTGATATTGCTGGTGTATCTATTATCGGGACAAGGATTGCCGGAACTGAGACAAGCGCAAGGGCCACTGAAAGATTGGCCCCGAATGTCAAGAATGTAATAGCACAGAGTACCATAGAGCTCTCACCTGATATCACAGTTGCAAATGTTGCACAGCGCATATCAGGGGTAGCCCTTGAAAGAAGCCCCACCGGTGACGGTCAGCATACTATTGTCCGCGGCATGGACAAAAGGTATAACTACACGCTGGTGAATGGTATAAAAATACCCAGCCCGGATAACAATAATCGATATGTTCCCCTTGACATATTTCCTGCCGACTTGCTGGAGCGGCTTGAAGTTACGAAATCGCTGACTCCGGATATGGAGGCCGATGCAATTGGAGGGGTGGTTGATATGAAACTCAAGGATGCACCTGAAACGCCGATGCTCAGTTTAAACCTGGGTAGCGGATTGAACAGCCTGTTTCTTGAAAGGGATTTTGCATCATTCGACAAGAGCAGTGTGAGCAAGAAATCACCCCGCATGAATAATGGAGATGATTATCAGAGCACGGAGGGAGATTTTCCCATCGAAAGCGCAAATCATACGGTTCATTCATCAATGCCATTGAACCATGTGTACGGGTTATCTGCCGGCAGGCGATTTGGCAGCAGCAGTCAACTTGGGGTTTTAGCCGCTTTTTCTCACCAGAATACAGTCAGGGGCTCAGAAAGTGATTTCTTCCATTTTTCAACCGACCGGGAAACCAATTTGCCCGTCCTTGACAATGCCATTACGGCTGACAGATCAACACGGCAAACCAGGTCAGGTGCACATGCAAAACTTGATTACCGCCTTGATCAGGACAACTACATCAGCTTCTATTCTTCACTGATGAGACTGGCCGAGGAAGAGACAAGGGTCATGGTCGATACAGCCTTGCAGCTTGCACGTTCAGGCCCCGGAACCGGCAGAATTGAAAAATGGATTAGGACGCGGCAAAGGATCAGTAATATAAATACAAACAACCTGCATGGGACCCACAGGATAACAGACCAACTGTCTGTCGACTGGTCAGCTGTTTATTCCAGGGCAACATATGAGGATCCCGACATGGCCGAGTTTATGGTCATATCTGAGAGAAGATTGCAACCTGACGGCACTTTCAGACAGGGCGACTGGGTTTACGACAATACAAACCACCGCGGTTTCTTCAGGCGCTGGATGGGTAATTCTGACCGCGATCTGGCTGCATACCTGAACATTCTTTATAATGCAGATTTGTTCGGACGAACTTTTGCCTTCAAGACCGGTGGGATGTTCAGGAATAAAGAGAGAGAGAATTATTTTGACCGATACAGGCTTGGTACCTCTCCCACATACCAGCTATACCAGGGTGATATAACCGAAAACACTTTCAGGGTGGCTATTAATGGGTCACCTTTGAATGCACTGAATTATCAGCTATCTGAAAATGTACTTGCGGGATACGCGATGGTAGATTTCAGGCTTCTCGATAAACTGAATGTTATGACCGGGATGCGCCTTGAAATGACTGAAATGAATTGGGATACAAAGGCACCGGGAGGTGTTGTCGGTTCTACTGGTACAACCGAATATACCGAATTGCTGCCACATCTGCATCTTAAGTATGAACTTGATGCGTCCCAGAATATCAGGACTTCGTACTATGAATCTATCAGCCGGCAGGGTTATTTTGAGATCATACCATACAATTTCTATGAAGAGGATCAGTTCAGGGAGGCCGGAAATCCTGATCTGAAACATGCTTACGCGAGGAATCTGGATTTCCGGTACGAGTATTTTCCAAATCCCCTTGATCAGTTTATGGTTGGTCTGTTTGCCAAGCAGATCGAAAACCCTATAGAGACTGCCGTGGTCAGACGGGAGGATCTTGCCAACCGGCTTTTTCTTACACCTCAGAATTTTGGCACCGCAACCAATATGGGAGTTGAGATCGATTTTATAAAGTACTTTAACCGTTTTGGCATAAGGAGTAACTACACCTTTACAAATTCCCGGATAACCTCTGATAAGATTGTCAATTACCGGGATGTTAACGGTAGCCTGGCAAGCCGGATTGAGCCCCAGACCAGGCCTCTTCAGGGACAGTCTGCTCATCTGGGCAACCTGTCTGTCCTGTACAAGAACCAGACGACAGGAACCGATGCCCAGATTGCGGCAGTATATACCGGCAGGAGGATCGCGTATATCTCAGCATACAAGGACAATGATCAGTGGCAACGCGCCATCACCCAGCTTGATTTCTCGTTTGATCAGCGAATTATCCCGGGTTTGATTGCCTATCTTAAGGTCAACAATATCCTTAACACTCCTTTTGAGCTGGAGATACCTGCATCAAATGAAGCTGCATTTGCAGCAGAACCACACCTGCAACCCGATTCGCACCGCGTGCTCTCAAGAAGCGACCTTTTCCACCGCACCGTGCTTTTGGGGTTAAGATACAGTATCAACTGACAATAATAATCATCATAACTATTTATAATTTAAAATCAATTATTATGAAAATTTGGAAAATAAGCATTTTTATTCTTGCGATTGTTGCAGTTATTGCAGCCTGCGACAAAGAAGATGATGAACCCGAAAACGGAGATCCGAACGGAGTGACCGGGCCTGTTGAAATAACAGATGAAACTAATGAGCTGTCGGGTGAGATGTTCGGCACGCTGAAGTCCGGCAGGACTTACTACCTTACCGGAGATCTGATTGTTCCTGAAGATATGGAGATTGTTATGGAAGCAGGCTCAAGGATAGAATCCCGTGCCAAAGGGGAAGATGGTAATGAGGCCTTTTCTTTTATTATTTATGGCAGCTTCTATTCGCTGGGCACTGAACAGAACCCCAACTGGATAACAACCATATCCGAGAACAGGAAGAAAGAAAACTGGAACCAGGGTTATATCGGCGGATTCATTGGTCTTGTGGGTGCCAGGGATATAGTTATTAAGTGGACACATATGGAATATTTCGGTGGCCGCATGAGAGGGGTTTCGTCTGTCTTTGATGAAGGGGAAACCATTTACGGGTTCTACACCGAGGATGAAGATACCCGCCTGATTATTGAGGATAGCTGGTTTCGTTATTTTCTCGATGATGCTATCAGGCCGGAAGGCGGCAAGATAGCAATCCTGAGGAACACGTTTGAGGGCAACGGTGAAGTTGAAGGTGAGGCCCTCAACGCCAAAAGCGGAACGGTTGGGGTTTTTGCCTACAATATGATAATTGGTCAGGCCACAAACGGTCCCAAAACAGGCTCAGGGGGAGGACTGCCTACCCAGAGCATAATCGATGTATATAACAATACTATTGTAGGCGGGGGTTACCGCAGGGTGGCTCCGGGTCGCGGAGGATCGATGAATGTTGAAAGTGGTGCCGGAGGTTACTGGTACAATAATGCGGTAATCAACTGCCGTTATGGTATGCGGGTAGTAAATAGCGCCGATTATACCAAAACCTTCATCGGACATACCCATTATTACGGACATGGAGTTTTCGATGATAATGAAGGTCCGCTCCTTGATAACTTTTATCCTGCCAACGGAACTATCGGGGGCGATTTTCCCTGGGAGCACATCGTTAACGACAATCTTGAAAATATAGATCCGATGTTTGTGAATTATGTTGCTGATCAGTTTGATCAGGCTGATTACCGGAATGTTCATGAAAATTCGTCGATAATGCCGCTCAACCTGAATTTTGTGGGAGACCAGGATTTCAGGCTCCAGGAAGGGTCACCGCTTGTGGGCGCCGGCAGCGCTGATGCCTTTACCCCGACTGCATCAATAACAGAAGTTGGGCCGAAAGCTCTTTCATATCCAGTCCCTCCGCCGAGCGCAGATATTGGTTGCTACCCGCTTGGTGGATTTAGCAACGGTGCAGGCAACCGGCATAATGTACGTGATTATTATGCGCCCTGATTAAATTTCCCGGGAGTATGAAAAGATTATTGATCATAGCTATAATTTGTACTGCAGTCAGTTTAAAGTCCTGCGGATCAAGGAATGCCGGCCCAGCCGGCACTCCTCCTGTCAGGATGCAGGTCTTCTGTCTTGATAACCCTCCACTGATAGGCGTTTTCAATGAGATGGAGATATTTGAGGGCGGGATCTCCGGGCTTGCATATATTCCCGGCACTGACCTGGAGTTTTATCTGGTAAACGACAGGGGCCCCAATCTGGTTGCTACAGCTCATCCATTAGCGGATGGAGAGAATGTGAAGATTTTCCCGTTTCCTGGATACGCCCCAAAAATATTCAGGGCAAGGTTGGAGAGTGACAGGTTCTTTATAATTGATGAAATGCCGCTTAGAAAACCAGACGGAGAGACCGTTACAGGGCTTCCCTTTCCGGGCAGCCTTGACATGAACCGTGAAATAGCCTGGAAGGACCTTGAAGCAACTCCTGCCGGTGAAGACACCTGGGGTATTGACGCAGAAGGTATTGCCATAGGGCATGATAATGATTTCTGGATAGCAGACGAATACAGAACTTCTATTTGGAATGTTGATGCCCGTACAGGGATCACACGTGCCATCTGGGGGCCTGAGCCTGTAAATGAATATTACAGGACAATTGATACCGTATTTAAGTACCGGAGGCCCAACCGCGGATTTGAGAGTGTTGCCATAACTCCGTCAGGACTTGTGTATGCAATACTGCAGTCGCCCATGTGGTTCCCGGGGCCTGAGGTGAGTGAAGAATCAAGACTGGTGCGGATGCTTGAACTTGATCCGGGTACTGGCCGGACCAGGATGTTTTTATATGAGCATGCCGATGCCAGCGATAATGTAAAGGTAAGGGACTGGAAAGTCGCCGATATGGTGGCAATAAATGATACAGAATTCCTGGTTATTGAGCATGCCACCCGTGGGAATTCACAGTTTATGGATGTTTACAGAATTGACATAAGCAAGGCCACTCCTTTGAAAGGTGAAGATTATGGAGGTTATACCCCGGAGCAGCTAAATGATGCACAGGGAGCAATGCAGCACGGTATCAGGGTGGTTGCTAAAACCCACCTCTTCGACATGATAGCTGCCGGTTATGACCCTGAACTTGATAAGCCGGAGGGGATTACCATCATAGATGAAAGGACCATCGCAATAATCAATGATAATGATTACGATATTGATGCACCTTATAACGACGCCCATATTATCAAGCCCGGGCACCAGACATGTCTTTATCTGTTCAGTCTTCCAGAACACCTGACTTTGGCCGGTGTTGTTGACTGATATTATGAATCTGGCCAGGACCCGGTAGAGGAAAGCAAATCTGATTTTGCTTTCCTTTTATCGGAATTCTATATAATTTAGCCGGTGCAACCAAGCACGGAAGAAGTGGATAATACAGATATCCTGATCAAGATAAGGAAGATAGTTCGTTCCATTAATCTGGAATCCAAAAAGATACTCAGGGAACACGGGGTGAGCATCCCCCAGGTGCTGTGTCTCAACTTCCTCAGGAATTCTCCCGATTTCAGGTCTACCCAGAAGGATATATGCAGTTTCCTCAACCTTAATCCCAGCACCGTTACCGGTATAATTAACCGGTTGGAGAGCAGGGGACTTATTGCAAGACTTCCGAAAAAGGATGATAAAAGGAAAACTACAATTGTGCTAACTTCAAAGTCCTCAGACCTCCTTGATTCGATACCCCCGCTTTTGCATGAGCGCCTGTCGGAGAATCTGAGGACTGTGTCACCCGGCGATGCGCAAACCATCAACAATGCACTTGACCTGCTGATCGACTACCTTGATATCCAGAGCATAGATGCAAGTCCGGTCATTACCTTCGAAGATGAGATAGTTACCGGACAGAAATAATCATGCTGGTCAGGAAATTGCATACTCGAAATATTACGGCATATAAGTTAACAGCAGGCCGGCACTGATTTACCGGGTTAACTTCCCCGGAAAGGCAATACTTTTTCTATTTGATGCTTCGGAACACTGTTTTCGGGGTAATAGTTTATATGACAGAGAACTAAGCGATATCCGTTAAAATGGTTTCTATAGAAACTAATATATTCCTGTTCTTGCAACGTTGTATTGAAAGGTTATATCTGTGAATGCGTGTATTTCACGGTTGTGTCTCCCGTATATATCACATATATAGCAGTAAAGGGTTGCAACCGGCCGTGGCCCCGCCATCCCCATACGGGCGCAGTGGTTATAGAATTATTTGCATCTCTCCCCGATTTTTCGTATTTTTGTCGTGCAGAAATTAATAGCTAATATTAAAGTCTATGTTACGATTCAAAATTTTCAATTCATCCAATCCGATTAGCGACGGAGAGAGAACAGAGATTATTGATTTTCTTCATACACATCTTGACCAGTTTCGCGACACCAAAGAGGCCATTGGCAGGGCCACTGCCTACGCGATGAGCGAGATTCCCGGTCCGGGCGGTTTTGTGCTTCAGGGTAAAGTCGATGATGATATTGTAGGTGTGGTGGTGATCAACAAGACAGGTATGGAGGGATATATTCCCGAAAACATACTGGTATATATTGCAGTTGACCAGAAGTTCAGAGGGAAAGGGTATGGCAAGGAACTCATGATCAAAGCCATAGATCTTGCAGAAGGCGATGTCAAGCTTCATGTGGAGCATGATAATCCTGCAAGGTTCCTGTACGAGAAGCTTGGCTTTACCAACAAGTACATGGAAATGAGGCTGTCCAAAAAGAAGTAATTTACCCACTTAAACGATTTATGCCCGAAATATCAGACCTGGAGTTAATTGTCAATTTACGGAAAGAGCTGCATAAATATCCCGAATTGTCAGGTAATGAAAAGGTCACATCACGAAGGATTATTCGCTTTCTGGAAGAGTTGCAGCCTGATGAGATTGTTTGTGGTATTGGTGGTTACGGGGTCGCAGCAAGGTTCAGCGGTGACAGTCATGGCAGGAGGTTGCTCATCAGGGCTGAGCTTGATGCCTTACCGGTTACCGAAATGAATAATTTTGATTACAGGTCTGTTAACACCGGAGTATCTCATGCCTGCGGGCATGACGGACATATGGCGGTTGCTGCAGGTGTGGCAAAGTTTTTTGCCTCTGAAAGACCTGAAAAGGGAGAGGTGGTAGTCCTTTTTCAACCCTCGGAAGAGAACGGTAAAGGTGCTGAGGCAGTACTGGGTGATCCGCGGTTTGAGAGGCTGATGCCCGATTTTGCCATAGCGATGCATAATCTTCCGGGGTACAAAAAAAATAGTGTTATCGTCAGGCCGGATGTGTTTGCAATGGCATCTGAAGGCATTATTATAAGGCTTGAGGGCAAAACATCGCATGCGGCTGAACCTGAAAACGGATTAAGTCCCGCCAGGGCGGTGTCGCGTTTGTTGGAGGTACTGCCGGGAATAGCCGGATCAGATATCTTTAAAAGCTTTGCACTGGTAACGGTAATACATGCAAGACTTGGTGAGGTTGCTTTCGGTACAAGTCCGGGTCATGCCCTGGTCATGGCAACTCTCCGGGCATGTGCCGATAATGAGATGGAGGAACTTTCCGGCAGGGCGGTTCAGCTTGCCCAAAGTATTGCCGGTGAAGAGGGCTTGAAGTGTTCAGTAAGCTTTACGGAGAGATTTCCGGCTACGGTTAATGATCCGGGCCTGGCACAAATGGCTTCAGACACAGCAAAGGAGCTGTCACTTGAAGTTTGTGACCCCGGGGATGCCTTCAGATGGTCGGAGGATTTTGGCTGGTTTACCAGGAAGACCCGTGGTCTGCTTTTCGGGATTGGTGCCGGGAAGGGGCACCCCGAGCTGCATAACCCGGACTATGATTTTCCTGACGATATAACATCAGCTGGTATTAATATGCTTACCAGGATGTCATTAAAGATTTTAGGATAAAGAGATGGCTGATACATCAATTATTGAGATAAGCAGAAAAGCTGTTGAGGGCAATATCGGGTTTTTGCGCCATCATCTTGGCGATAAGGTACAGATTACCTCGGTAGTGAAGTCAAATGCCTATGGACACGGAATGGAGCAATATGTCCCGGTGGCAGAGGGAACAGGGATTGATCACTTTTCTGTATTCAGCGCATGTGAGGCAAAAAGACTCAAAAAGATCACAAGTCCCGGTTCAAGGATCATGATCATGGGATGGCTTGATGATAATGATATTGAATGGGCCGTAAGAAACGAGGTGGAGTTTTTTGTTTTCGATCTTTACCGGCTGAAAAAGGTTGTGGAATTAAATGAACGCACCGGTAACCCGGCACTTGTGCACCTGGAGACGGAGACCGGCATGAACCGGACAGGAATGAAGCAGAGTGAGCTTAGGAAGGCAGCAGAGATAATATCAGGTGAGCGGCGCTCCTTTGAGCTGAAGGGTATTTGCACACATCTTGCCGGAGCCGAGAGCATAGCAAACCATGTCAGAATTCAGAAACAGATATCCCGGTTCACAAGAATTTGCAAGTGGTTTGCAGAACGTGGCCTTGTGCCCGAATACCGGCATGTAGCCAGCTCGGCTGCCGCCCTGACATATCCTTCAGCAAGGTTTGACATGGTGCGGATGGGAATTCTGCAATACGGATACTGGCCCAGTGCGGAAACGTTTATCCAGTATATTGGAAGAAGGAAGGACAAGGAAGACCCGCTGAACCGTGTTATTAGCTGGAAAAGCAGGATAATGAGCATCCAAAAGGTTAAAAGGGGCGAGTTCGTCAGTTACGGGACAATATACCTGGCACAGGAGGACAAGAAGATTGCAGTGATTCCCGTGGGTTATTCTCACGGTTACAACCGGTCGCTGAGTAATCAGGGGCGTGTTTTGATAAACAGTCAGCGCGTTGGTGTGATTGGGCTGGTAAATATGAACATGCTGATTGCCGATGTAACCCAGCTGCCGGATGTAAAAACCGGTGATGAGGTTGTGCTTATAGGAAGTCAGGGCGACCTGACTATTTCAGTTGCTTCGTTCAGTGAATTCAGTAACCAGCTTAACTATGAATTGCTTACCAGGTTGCCGGAAGCTATTCCCAGATTTATTGTAAACTAAAATACCATAGTATGGCATTTATGGAACTCCGCAGGGAGGTGCTTCAACATAACTACAACTATCTGGAAGGACTGTTCAGGGATAATAATATTGAATGGGGCATCGTTACAAAACTGTTATGCGGCAACAGGACCTACCTGAAAGAGGTGATAGGTCTGGGCGCAAAGCAATTGTGCGACTCCAGGGTCAGCAATCTGAAGACTATTAAGAGTCTGGCGCCGGAAGTTGAGACGGTATATATCAAACCCCCGGCCAAACGGGCAATAAGGTCGGTCGTGAAGTATGCCGATATCAGCCTGAACACCGAGCTTTATACCATAAAGCTCTTGAATGAGGAGGCCACAAGGCAGGGAACGGTGCATAAGATCATAATTATGATCGAAATGGGAGATCTTCGGGAAGGTGTTTTGGGAGACCAGTTGGTTGATTTCTACGGCAGTATTTTTAACCTTCCCAATATCGAGGTTATTGGTATCGGGACTAATCTGAACTGCCTTTACGGGATCATGCCCAGTCAGGATAAACTTATACAGCTGGGGCTTTACAAGCAGCTGATCGAAGCAAAATTCGGGAAAAAGATCCCTTATGTTTCAGGTGGATCTTCAGTCACGATACCATTGCTTGTAAAGCGTATCCTGCCGGTCACGGTTGATCATTTCAGGGTGGGGGAGAGCCTTTTTTTCGGCAAGGACCTTTTTACCGGCAAGCTTATTAAGGGAATGAGGAATGGAATATTCAAACTTCATGCAGAGATCATAGAACTGACTGAAAAACCGATCGTGCCTGTGGGAGAAATAGGCACCAATCTTACCGGCGACACTCCGGAGTTTGACGACAGCGAACTTGGAAAAACAACATACCGGGCAATCCTGGATATCGGGATACTGGATATAAGTGTTGATTATATTGAGCCTGCTGACAAAAAGATAAAGATATCAGGGGCAACGTCAGATATGATAGTCGTTGACCTTGGCACCAGGAAACCAAAGTACAGGGTAGGTGATACAATTGAACTCAAATTGAACTATATGGGTACTTTGCATATAATGAATTCAAATTATATTGATAAAAAGATTGTCTAACAAAAAAATGTTGGTATGCATGAACAAACCAGGGGCAATATTGTTGAAAAGTTGACCGTTATCAGGTCCCGGGAAATTTTGAATGATAAGGTGAAGATGGAAATACTCGAAATGCTGAAAAGGAAAGGTCCCTCTTCTTTCGGCGACATAGTCCGTGATCTGGGTGTTTCACAGCAATCGGCCACCAATCATATCCTGGAACTGAAACTTCTCGGATTGATCGAAAAGAAAACCGATCCGCCCAATTTCAATTTGAATGAAGAGAGGTACAGTACGCTGATCTCTTTAAGCAAGGATGACTGATTTTGAAATTTACAAAAAATAAGATATGAGGCAATTAAAGATTACAAAGTCGATCACAAACCGTGATTCGAACTCGATTGAGAAGTATTTGCAGGAGATAGGCAAGGAGGATCTTATTTCACCTGAAATGGAAGTGGAACTTGCCCAAAGGATTAAAAAGGGTGACCAGGTGGCGCTCGAGAAAATGGTCAAGGCAAATCTGCGTTTTGTTGTTTCGGTCGCCAAGCAATACCAGTTCCAGGGGTTGAGCCTGCCCGACCTCATCAATGAAGGTAACCTTGGGCTTATTAAGGCAGCAACCAAGTTTGACGAAACAAAAGGTTTCAAGTTCATTTCCTATGCAGTATGGTGGATCAGGCAGTCCATACTGCAGGCCATATCTGAGCAGGCAAGGGTCGTAAGGCTTCCCCTTAACCAGGTTGGTTCACTTGGCAAGATACACAAGATAAGCTCCCGTTTCGAGCAGGAGAATGAGCGTGATCCTTCTGATGAGGAACTTGCAGAGAAACTTGAAATGACAAGGGAGAAAGTTGCCGGAACACTTAAACTCAACGGACGACCGATGTCCTTTGATGCCCCGTTCGTCGACGGAGAGGACAACAGCCTTTTGGATGTAATGGAGAACAAGGACTCCCCCATTGCCGACTCTGAGCTGATGGTAGATTCTCTTCGCAAGGAGATATCCCGCACCCTAAGTATTCTGTCTGAAAAGGAGCGCAATGTGCTTGAATGCTATTTCGGACTTGGAAGGCAGGAGATGTCTCTTGAGGCCATAGGAGAGGAACTCGGACTTACCAAAGAAAGGACAAGACAGATAAAGGAGAAGGCGCTCAAGCGGCTTCGTCATAAATCCAAGAACAAACTCCTCAGAATGTATCTCGGTTAGCGGGGATTTATATCATGCAAAGGGTTACCCTTTGACCACTGCAAGAGGCTCAAGTACCGTATCGATCTCTACCAGATCGGACTGCAACTTCATAACCCGGTTTATGTCCTTGTAGGCACCTGAAGCTTCATCAAGGTCTCTGGTGCGGTATATACTGTGGATTATTCCCTTCTTTTCAAGCTTTTCCCTTTCGAAGTTCAGATCAAGTTTCCTTTGTGCCTCTTTCCTGCCCATCACCCTGCCTGCCCCGTGCGAACAGCTTTCAAAACTCTGTGGGTTGCCGCGCCCGATTGTTATATAGCTGTTACTTCCCTGGGAGCCCGGCACGATCCCGTATTCACCCTTACGGGCTGACGTGGCACCTTTACGGTGAATTACCATGGGCATTCCAAAGTGCTCTTCCCGGCTTGCATAGTTGTGGGCTATGTTGATAAACCGGGAGAATTCAACTCCTCTGCCGGCATGGCCGGCCACTACCGATGAAACCACATCCATCATCTGCTTCCTGTTGGCATATGCGAACCTGACGCAATAATCCATTTCACTCAGGTATTTGTCTCCCTCTTCGCTATCAAGAGGCAGGAATGAGAGCTGCTTAGGGGTTTTCAGGTTTCTGAAGCTCTTCTCGTTAAGAGTTACAGCCTTACGGTAATAGTAATCCGCTACCTGCTTTCCTATATTCCTGCTGCCCGAGTGGATCATTATCCAGATAAACCCGTCTGATCCCTTCTGGAGCTCGATAAAATGGTTCCCGCCCCCGAGTGTGCCAAGCTGATATGTTGCACTTTTGTACTCCCTTTCAACTACCGGCAGCCGCCCTTTTAGACCAGGCATCAGTCTGGTGTCGCGGGCTGATTTGTGATGTCTGAAACCGACAGGTATGTTTCTTCTTATTTCGTCTGCAATACCGGCAAGCCTGACGCGCGAGAGCTCCCTGAGAGATGTCCTCGTTGCGCACATTCCGCATCCGATATCAACTCCCACGGCATTGGGTATTACAACATCCCTTGTCCCGAGAACTCCGCCTATAGGCATGCCGAAACCCTGGTGGCAGTCGGGCATTATTGCAACATGGTGAACTGCATAGGGATGGTTTGCAATGTCCTTTGCCTGATCCATGGCACCGGGTTCAATATCGTCAATCCAGAGTTTGATGGGGATATTTTCGGTGGTTATGGTTCGTATCATATCTGCTGAATTTGATAATTGCCTTCCGTTATATAAACAAAATTACTCAATATACCTTAATATGCCGAAAATGGACGTGCAGTGATAGTTTTAAGAAGGGATGAATGAAAAGAGAGTGGGGCTGTACCATGATGGCAGCAACCCCACTCTCAGGTTTTCATTTTTACGGGTGGAAGACCGGATTCGAACCGGCGACCTTCAGAGCCACAATCTGACGCTCTAACCTACTGAGCTACGACCACCATTTTGCGAGTGCAAAGATAAATATTAATTTTTAAGTATAGACAACCACAATACCATTTATGGATCAGGAATATATTTTATCCATATATTTACCCACTAAAACAATATACAAGACTTGGTTTTTCTGAAGAAAATATCAAATGTGGGAAGCCTCCAGGCATTCCAGGTCCTGAGGTTTACCACATTTCTCCTGATAAGCGTGATCTTTGCACGTAGTTCGCTTTCAGTGGCCGAGATAGGTTATTATGAGCTTTCGCTTTTCATTGCAAGCGCGGTGAGTTTTTTCTGGGTTAACGGACTGATCCAGTCTCTTCTCCCGCTATACAACAGCAACAAGGCATTCAGGGTTGTATCTCTCAACAGGAAGTCGAAGTCACCCGAGCTTTTCAATGCGTTCCTCCTGCTTTCCGCATTCAGCTTTCTTGCATTCATTTTCTGTGTTCTTTTTCAGAGGGCCTTTCACCTTTTTGAGGGAGTAAGGGATATCACCTTCATGAATCTGGTGTTCGTATATGTACTTATAAGCAATCCCGGGCACCTAATTGAGTATATATACCTTCTTAAGAACCGTCCTGCCAACATGGTTATTTACGGTGTTGTTACATTCGCCGTTCAGCTTGCAATGGTAACACTGCCTGTTCTGGCCGGTTACCCTGTTGAATATGCTGTCTGGGGCCTGATAGGAATATCCGTCCTCAGGTTGCTCTGGCTTGGCGTGCTGCTCAAAAGACATGCCAAATGGAGGTTTTCACCCGGCTTCATGAAAGAACATATATCCCTGGGGATGCCGCTTATTATCAGTTCACTCCTGAGCGGCTCGGCACAGTATATTGACGGCGTGATCATAACGGCATTTTATGATTCGGCGAACTTTGCACTTTTCAGATTTGGTGCCAAGGAGATGCCGCTGGTAATATTGATGGCCAACGGCCTGAGCAATGCCATGCTGCCTGAGTTTTCTGATCCGGGCAGGATCAGGCCGGCACTTGTTAATATTAAAAAAAGGTCAGCCCGTCTGATGCACATACTCTTCCCTGTTTCCATATTACTGCTTTTCTTCAGCAAAGTGATTTATGTCAATCTTTTCAGTCCGGAGTTTTCACGCAGCGCCGATGTGTTCATGGTATATCTGCTGCTGATCACGAGCCGGTTGCTTTTCCCCCAGACAATACTGATAGGACTGAAGAAGACAAGGGTAGTGATGGGCGCATCACTGGTTGAGATAATTCTTAATGTGTCGCTGAGTATTTTTCTCATCGGGCACTATGGCCTTCTAGGGGTTGCCCTGGCAACCGCGATTGTTTTCTTTGTTGAGAAACTGATCCTCGTGTTATATAATTATTTCAGGCTTAAAATAAAGCCATGGGAGTATATTCCGGTAGGCATTTATCTCGGGTATTCCTTTCTTATCATAGTTGTATTTCTGCTAATCGCCATGAGGATCATAGAATTTTATTAATGAGGTCAATGCCGGGTGGTGTGTCACAAAACATGGTATTTATCACGTTTTTAAATGTTAAACGGGATTAAATTTGCAGGATGCCGGAGGTTGCAGATGCAAAGGCAGCCAGCTGTATATACTAAAGTATGAAAAAATGACCGAACTAGAGAAATATTTTACTCCGTTCAGACAGAGGATTGTAGGTGTGGATGCATCTTTTGAATCGCCTTTTGGACTTCAGAAGGTTATTTATGCTGACTGGATTGCGAGCGGCAGGCTTTACGCCGACATAGAAGCCAGGATGTCGGGCGTTTTCGGGCCCTTTGTGGGGAATACCCATACCGAAACGAGTCATAACGGCAGCCACACTACACACTGCTACCATCTGGCCCAGAAGATTATAAAAAAACATGTCAACGCCGGATCCAACGATGTGATAATTACTGCAGGCAGCGGTATGACAACTGTTGTAAACAAGCTTCAGAGGATACTGGGACTTAAGGGCTGCGGAAAGCTCATGAACAGGGAATGCCTCAGGGAAATTGACAGGCCAGTCGTGTTCCTTACCCATATGGAACATCACTCCAACCACACCTCATGGTATGAGACGATTGCCGATGTGGTGCTGATTGAACCTGATGAAAACCTTTTGGTGAACCTCGATTCGCTCAGGACCAAACTGAAGGATTACACCAACAGGAAATTTAAGATAGGGGCATTCACAGCCTGTTCAAATGTTACAGGTATAAAGACCCCTTACCGACAGCTTGCCAGGATAATGCATGAACATGGAGGGGTGTGTTTTGTCGACTTTGCCGCTTCCGCACCTTATGTCGATATTGATATGCATCCGCCTGATCCTATGGAGAAGCTTGATGCGATCTATTTTTCTCCTCACAAGTTCCTTGGAGGACCGGGATCATCGGGAGTGCTTATTTTTGATGCAAGCCTCTACAACAGTGAATCACCCGACGACTCAGGAGGAGGGACGGTGGATTGGACCAATCCCTGGGGCAAGTATAAATATGTTGATGATATCGAGGCACGGGAAGATGGAGGTACCCCTGGTTTTCTGCAGGCAATAAGGGCGGCACTGGCAATCGAATTGAAGGAGCTTATGGGTACATCAAATATCATTGAGAGGGAGGGGGAGATAGTGAACAGGGTGTTTAATGAACTGCGAAGCATTGAGGGCATTAAAATACTTGCCGACAATGTCGAGGACAGGCTTGCCGTGTTTTCGTTTTACCATTCCGATATTCACTACAACCTTTTTGTGAAGCTTCTCAACGACAAATTTGGCATTCAGGTTCGCGGGGGTTGTGCATGCGCAGGTACCTACGGACATTTTTTACTTGAGGTGAGCCATGAAAAGTCTCAGGAGATAACCGATATGATCAATCACGGCGACCTGTCATCCAAACCCGGCTGGGTAAGGATGTCCCTGCACCCCACAACGACTGACAAAGAGATTGGCTATATAATCGAAGCGGTAAGGGATATTACCCTCAATCATAAAACACTTGCGTCAGGGTACCGGCATGAGCTCAAAAAAAATGAGTTTGTACACAAAAGTTTTCCTGAACTGTCGGAAGAGAAGCTGGCACACCTGTTTGAGATAAGTACAGGCTTTTAGGCCCGCTGATATTGACTGATGTTTGAGTGGATTAAGCTGTAAAATATTTTGTAATTATAAATACAAAAATTATCTTTGCACTCCGATAAAAACTTTAAGATATGAAGAAAGAAACTCATCCTGAAAATTATCGCCTTGTGGTGTTCAAGGATATGTCCAATGATCAGTATTTTATTTCGAGGTCTACGGCTCCGACCAAGGAGACCATAAAACTTGATGACGGTAAGGAGTATCCGTTGTTCAAGCTTGAAATATCAAACACCTCACACCCCTTTTATACAGGCAAGATGAAACTGGTTGACACTGCCGGACGGGTTGATAAGTTCATGAACCGATACAAGAAACACATGGATAAGAAAAAGTGAGGCTAATAATCAGTGAAAACCTAAAATAAACCCTGCCAGTGCGGGGTTTTTTTGTGCGAACCAAAGCCGGATAATTTTGTTTATACTAATGACTGATTAAATTGTAAAATGAGGAAAAAACATACAGATCTATTATGGTCAGATATTCTGGGGGGTAATCCGGGAGATGAGGATGCTGACTATATTACGCTTATTTCGGAGGAAGATGAAGATATGCTCAGCCGTACCGAGGTGCCTGAAATTCTTCCACTGCTGCCCCTCAGGAACTCAGTGCTGTTCCCCGGGGTTATAATACCCATAACTGTCGGACGTGAGAAATCAATTAAGCTGGTACGCGATGCTTATAAGGGAAACAAGCTGGTAGGCGCCCTGGCACAAAAGGACATGGAGACCGACAATCCCTCCCTGGATGATCTGTACAAGGTCGGTACAGTTGCACAGATACTTAAGATACTTGAGATGCCTGACGGGGCCACGTCTGTTATAATACAGGGCAAAAAACGTTTTGAGGTTACAGGCCTGGTAACAGAGAAGCCTTATATTAAAGCCAGTGTGCGTGGACTTGATGATGTGGTACCAAAGCGAAAGGACAATAAGTTTCAGGCACTGATCGGGTCATTGAAGGATTTGTCGCTTAAGATAATAACACTATCTACCAATATTCCCCCTGAAGCATCTTTTGCAGTCAAGAATATTGAGAGTTCCACTTTTCTAATCAATTTCATCTGTTCCAATTCGGATGTTGACATTTCTGCAAAACAGAAATTACTGGAAATAGATCAGCTGTACAAAAGGGCCGAAATGCTCCTGGAGCATTTGAGCAGGGAAGTACAGATGCTGGAACTTAAAAAGGATATACAGTCAAAGGTTAAATCGGAGCTCGATCAGCAACAGAGGGAATACCTCCTGCACCAGCAGATGAAGACCATCCAGAATGAGCTTGGGGGTAATCCGATGGAGAAGGAGATAGCCGAGATGCGTGACAGGGCTTCGAAAAAGAAGTGGTCAAAGGAGACGGGCGAGGCCTTTGAGAAGGAGCTGGTAAAGCTGCAACGTCTTAATCCTGCCTCCGGGGAATATTCTGTACAGGTAAACTATGTGCATCTTCTCCTGGAGCTGCCCTGGAGAGAGTATTCAAAGGATAATTTTGACCTGAAAAGGGCACGGAGGATTCTTGACAGGGATCATAGCGGACTTGAGAGTGTTAAGGAGAGGATACTGGAACATCTGGCCGTGCTCAAACTTAAGGGCGACATGAAATCTCCGATAATTTGCCTTGTAGGTCCTCCGGGAGTAGGGAAAACATCGCTCGGAAAATCGGTCGCATCAGCAATCGGGAGGAAATTTTCAAGAATGTCGCTCGGGGGGCTGCATGATGAGTCTGAAATACGGGGTCACAGGAAAACTTATATTGGTGCAATGCCCGGAAGGATAATCCAGAACATCAAGAGGGTAAAAACATCAAACCCTGTCTTCATCCTTGATGAGATAGACAAGGTGGGACGTGATGTGCATGGCGATCCGGCTTCGGCTCTGCTGGAGGTGCTTGACCCTGAGCAGAACTTTGCTTTTCATGACAACTACCTGGAACTTGATTATGACTTATCGAGGGTAATGTTTATAGCAACCGCCAATACGGTAAATACAATTCATCCTGCGCTGAGGGACAGGATGGAGATCATTAACGTGAACGGGTACATTGTTGAAGAAAAAGTTGAGATTGCACGCCGGCATTTGGTTCCCAAACAACTTGAGAATCATGGAATGGGCGCCAAAGCTCTATCTTTTACCGCGAAAGTTCTTGAAGTGATAGTTGAAAACTATACCAGGGAATCAGGAGTAAGGGAACTTGACAAGAAGATTGCCAAGATTATCAGGGGTGTTGCCAAAATGGTCGCATTTGGTGAAGAGCCCGGCAGGAAGGTTTCAGCCGAACTTGTAAGGAAGTTGATGGGGCCGCCGGAATACAATAAGGATTTCTATCAGGGTAATGATCTTGCCGGGGTGGTTACAGGTCTTGCCGTAACTCCCTCGGGAGGCGAGATACTTTTTGTGGAGACCAGCCTTAGCAAAGGCAAAGGAAACCTTACTATTACCGGCAACCTGGGCGATGTGATGAAGGAATCTGCCCAGCTTGCCCACGAATACCTCAAATCTCACGCCGGATACATGAATCTTGACCCGGAAATATTTGAGAAGGTTAATGTCCATATTCATGTACCCGAAGGAGCGATACCAAAAGACGGCCCCTCAGCAGGCATAACAATGGTCACTTCGATGGCCTCTGCTTTTACGCGAAGGAAAATCAGGAAGGCAACCGCAATGACCGGTGAGATAACCCTTCGCGGCAGGGTGCTGCCGGTAGGCGGCATTAAAGAGAAGATACTGGCTGCGAAAAGGGCGAATATTACAAATGTTATCCTTTCGGAGGATAACAAAAAGGATATGGAGAAGATAAATGAAATATATCTCAGGGGAATTAACTTCCATTATGTTAAAACCATACTGGATGTGCTCGATATAGCTCTGCTGAAGGAGAAGGTCAGTGAGCCCGCATTCATGGAAGGCCTTTGATCATGTTTATGCAGATTGATAACCTGGCTTTTTGGGGCATATTCCTGGTGCTTTGCGGAGGTGTTTTGCTTGCCAGGGTTATATTCAACCTTAGGTTCCCTGTTTTGAGGACCATTTTTGGCCTCTTGGTGATACTTACCGGTATCAGGCTTCTGTCGGGCAACCCAATGCCATGGCCGGTAAAAACTGCCGGGAACGAGATATTTTTCAAAACAGAGACCATTCAGGCAGGGGATACGTTACCCGGCGACCTTCATATAGTCTTTTCAAAGGCAGTGGTTATTCTGGATAACCTGTCAGGGCTTAACACAAAAAAGGAGCTGAGAATCAATAACCTGTTTTCAGCCAGTACAATTTATCTGCCCGAAGGCATTCCTGTTTCTGTAACGGTTGATGCGATATTTGCAGGGGTTAAAATGCCGGGGGTCAACACTCCTGTTTTCGGAAGGGGAAGATTCTTGTCTGATGATTTTGAGTCCGACAAACCGCATCTTTTAATCAGTGCGAATTCAATATTTGGCAGTGTGACCTTTTCGTACGGCGATTAAATTACAACAGTAAACTCCGAAGTTTTATATTTCTTTGAACTACATTTGCATTAATGAGCTTTTGCCCTGATCCCAGTGCAGAATAAAAAAAAATACGATGCAGAATACAGCTATCTTTCCGGGCTCCTTTGACCCTTTTACCGTTGGACACGAATCGATAGTAAACAGAGCCCTCTCCATCTTTGACCGGATAATTGTTTCGGTTGGTTACAATTCGAGCAAACAGGGTTATTTCCCCCTGGAGACAAGATTGGAGTGGATCGGCAATGTTTTTAAAAATGAACCAAGGGTGGAGGTTACATGGTTCAGCGGACTTACTGTTGATTTTTGCCGGAAGAAGGATGCCCGGTTCATTTTGCGGGGCTTACGCACAGCGGCGGACTTTGAGTTTGAGAGAGCCATTGCCCAGGTAAACAAAGCCATGGATGATAGTATTGAGTCAGTTTTTTTGCTAACCAGGCCTGAACACACCCCGGTCAACTCGACAATTGTTCGTGATATAGTCAGACACGGAGGTGATGCCTCGAAGTTTGTTCCCCCTGGAGTGAAACTGGCTGAATTCAAACCCTGAGTATTTTGATAATGCAGATCCGGATTGTTTTTATACTTGTAGTTATGTTTGCCCTGGTCGGCACTTCCTCGGGGCACCCTGACAGCGTCAGGATTTCCGGTCATGCTCCCGGTTATGCCGGACATGATATTGTATTCCATTACCATAAAGACAACATAACTTTTACAGAGGAGGTTTTTGTCACAATCAGTGTTGACAGCACTGAAAGCTTCTCAGCAACTGCTGCTGCAAAGGATAATCCTTTATATGTATTTTCAAACTCGGGTGTTCATTATCTATATATGTACGTTGAATCAGGTAAGCATTACCAGGTTGTTCTGCCTGAAAAAACACCCAGGACACGCTGGGAATCCCTTAACCCCTATTTTGAAGGAACTCCCACCCATATTGCGGTTTTAAATCATGATGATGACGAATTAAACAACCTTATCAGTGAGTTTGACGGGTATTATGAAACCCTTTTCGGGGAACCCTTCTTAGCTCTTACTGCACAAAGGGATCAGCAAATACTTGACTCTGTCAGCCTGGAAAACGAAAGACTTTTTTCCGGTACCGGAAATGATTGGTTTGATGATTACAGGAGATACAGGATGGCCTTTTTCAGGATGATGGCCCGGGTGGAAGCATCACGCGGCATATCCGACAACTACTTCAGGGATGCCCCCGTACTTTATGACAATATTGCATACATGGAGCTTTTTAACCAGGTATACAATAACTACTTCCTGTTCCTGGCCAGAACGGCCAGGGGTAAAAGTATACATGATGATATAAACAAGTTTGCAAGTTATTCGAGATTAATGAATACGCTGCAGAACGACGACGTGCTTGGCGGTGACAGGCTGCTTGAGATGGTAATGCTGAAGGGGCTGCATGACTCATTCTATGGTTCGGACTTTTCCAGGTCTGCGCTGCTCAGGATCCTTGATTCGCTGGCTGTCAGTACAAACTATCCGGAACATGCTCATATAGCCCGGAATATAAGGGAGAAGACTACCCGGCTGATGACCGGTTTCAGACCACCTGAGATAAATATGAAAAACCGGGAGGGTGTCTTTGTAAACCTGTCAGATTATCACGGAGAGTATGTGTATCTCAATTTTTGCACAGCAGCAAGTTACAGCTGCCTTTCTGAATATGATCTGCTTCAGCGTCTTGATGAAAGGTTTGGCGAACATTTCAGGATTGTCACAATTTTCATTGCTGAGGAATTTGAAGCGATGACCGGCTTCCTGGAAAAAAATGATTACAACTGGGACTTCCTTTTTTACGGCGACCAGCCTTCGGTTCTGAAGGACTATGATATAAGGATGTTTCCAACCTGCTATTTTATCGGCCGTGACGGCAAACTTTTAATGTCCCCTGCACCGCTTCCATCTGAAGATTTTGAAAGATTTCTTGTACGGACCCTGCGGTCGGACGGACTAATCAGATAATGCCGGCTTCTTTCAGAAGGTCTATGATTGAAGGGTATGTATTCTTCCTTATCAGATTAAGGTCTTTTTCCTTACCCCAGATGATTTTGGTGATGAATTCCTCGGTCTGCGGCTTTGGTTTTTCATTCCCTTGATAACGCATACTGAACCACCTGGTTTTCTTCAGATGAGGGACTGCTTTTTCGAAGTAGGTGTGATAAGTAGGCGACAACTCCGATTCAATCTCCAGACCACTGATGCCGCATTCCTCTTCCACTTCCCTGATTGCTGTATCCTGCGCGGACTCATTGCCGTCGGACTTTCCCTTCGGCAAATCCCACTTGTCAAACCGGTTTATGAACAGCACCTCGTTACGATCGTTCCGTACCAGTCCCCCCCCGGCCTCAACGTACCTGAAGCAGGATTTGAACTCTTTCATGAGATTATCGACGTCGGGATGACAGACAAATAACTGATTTATCTTGTTGAGTGCAAGAAATACGAGGAGTAGCTCTTTAAGCTCACTTTTATCCCGGTATTTGTAGAATAGACCCTGATTTTCCTCGAAACTTTTAAGAAAATCAGGTGAAAGAAAGACTATTCGTTCGTTGAAAAAAACTTTATACATTTGCACGATGAAAGTAAACGGAACTGGAATTGCCCAGCAACTATTGCAAATTAAGGCAATAAAATTGGAACCAGCAAACCCATTTTTATGGTCCTCAGGCTGGCGATCACCTATATATTGCGATAACAGGCTCATCCTTTCCTTCCCTGAGGTTCGGACACTTGTGCGGGATGAATTCAGCCGGTTGACCGCCGAACTTTATCCTGACGCCAGCCTTGTTGCAGGTGTTGCCACAGGTGCCATAGCTCATGGAGTACTGGTAGCTGAAGCACTGGGCCTTCCATTCGCTTATGTGAGGCCGGAGCCCAAGGGACACGGTCTCGCAAACCGGATTGAGGGAAGGGTCTCTGAAGATGACAGGGTTGTGGTCATTGAGGATCTGGTTTCAACGGGACGCAGCTCATTGTCGGCTGTAGAGGCCCTCAGATCGGCTGGGTGCCATGTTGAGGGTATGCTTGCAATTTTTACTTACGGGTTTGCGGAGGCAGAACACAGTTTCAGGCAAATGCAATGTGAACTGCATTCTCTTACCAACTATACTGCGTTGATTGAAACTGCCAGGACAATGGATCTTGTTAGCGACAACCAGCTTGCAACTCTTGAGCAGTGGCGCATTGATCCTGCAGGATGGGGTATTCAAAACCAATGATAATGACAACCTTCGAGAGTACAGCAAAAACCATAAATGCACCCAGAAAGCCTGTACACGGCTTTCTTTCGGATATAGGCAATCTTGAGAAACTTGTGCCTGAGGGCCGGGTGAGGAACCTGGAAGTGCATCAGGATGTATGCCGTTTTACTGTAGACGGTATCGGGGAGATCGGTATTCGCAGACTTCCTTCCCGTGAAGAGGGGGTTATAAGATTTGAATCGGAGGGATCACAGCCTTTCTCTTTTGACCTGGCAATTGAACTTGATGAAACACCGGGTAATAACACTGTTCTCAGGCTGGTGCTCTCGGCGAAACTAAACGCAATGATGAGGATGATGGCAAGAAAACCTATACAGGAAGGAGTTGAGATTATTGCTTCCATGTTGTCGGAGGAGCTTAACAATAAGCAGCTTCAAGGTGGTTGACAGGTAGCCGGACTTTCAGTCTGCCGGCCTGATAAACTCAACTTCCTGCATGCTGTAACAGATCTTTTCGCCGTCAGTCTTTTCAAGCACAAGCCTCCCCATGTTGTCTACGCCTCTTAAAAAGGCACTGAAAACAGTTCCTTCTGACCGGTAGACGCCTTCACTGTCAAGCAGGTAGAGCCTTTCTTTGTACATCTGTTTTATAATTTCATCCCTGCCTTCACTGAGCATTGCATATAGCCGGTCAACTTTCAGCAATAAAAGATCAAGGCATTCATCAAGGTCAAATATGCTGCCGGTAAGTTGTCTGAGCGAGACGGCACCGGGCAGGTGACTGCCGGGTAATTCCTGGTTGATATTAAGACCAATGCCGACCACAGAGCTTTCAATCCGGTTATTCATTACCGAGTTCTCTATGAGGATCCCGGCAATTTTCTTATCGCCTGCAAATATGTCATTAGGCCATTTTATTCTAACCCCTGAAGTGTAAATGTCAAGAAAGCGACTGATCGCCAGTGATGCCAACATAGAAAGCATAAACTGGTTTGCCGGACTGAGGAATCGGGGGCGGAGGATGATTGAGAATGTGAGGTTTTCTCCTTTACCCCCATACCAGCTGTTATTGCCCTGTCCCCTTCCCTTCCTCTGTATAACAGCCCTGACAACTGTGCCCTCATTAACATCTTCGTTATCGAGGAGGCCCCGGCAAAAGTCATTTGTAGATTCAAGTACCGGATAGGTCTGTATGATCCAGTCAGTATTTCCAGGGTGCATATCTTACCAGTAGAGATTTTGATCTGCAATATGAGCATCAAAAGTACGTTTTAGGAATGAATTACAGGCATTGACAATCAATTATTTTCAGGGTAAAACCATGCAGCATGCATGGAACGGATGTCCCAAAATTTAATTAACTTTGCGGCAAAACTTTTTAATGGCAGACGGGATAAGGGAAATAAGCACGGAAGCATTGCTTGGCAATATCATTGAAGGTATCAGGAAGGTAAAAGGTAAGGATATTATCAACATTGACCTTGCAGATCTTGAACACCGGGTTTGCAGCCATTTTGTCATATGCCACGGCGACTCCAATATACATGTCAATTCTATTGCCAATTCAGTTGACAGGGAGGTTCGGCAGAAAACCGGAAGACACCTTATGCACAAGGAGGGACAGGATAATGCCCAATGGGTGCTGCTGGATTTTGGCAGCATTGTCGTGCATGTATTTCAGAAGGAATACCGGGAATTTTACCGTCTCGAGGAGCTATGGGGCGATGGAAAAATTGAGAAATTTGAATGAAAGCCCCATCAGACTTCGTCAGACAAAATAACATGAATAAAGCATGGGGGTTCCATGGGAATTGAAAAGCATTTTAACCGTTATGTGAATTTGTAACACATTGTTAAACAATTTGCTAACTATACTTTATACGAATGAAAGTTCATTATAAACCATAATATGTTTGATCAGAACAAGAATCAGGACAACCGCAACAATAAGGATGGGAAGCCTGATGATTCCGGCAGCAAAAAGCCTAAATTCAACCTCTACTGGGTTTACGGCATTATTGCGCTTGCATTTATCGGAATACAGATATTCGGCACCGGCAGCCAGCCTGTTGAGATAAATTTTCAGCAGTTTGAGAGGGAGATGCTCAGGAACCATGATGTTGAAAAGATCGAGATTGTCAACCGTGAGAAGGCCAGGATCTATATTAAACAGGAGAGGCTGGACCTTCCGAGACACGAGGGCCTGTTTGACCGCGGGTTATCATCAGCATCAAGGTCCGGGCCTCATTACTTTTTCACTATTGGCTCGGTTGAACTCTTTGAGGACAGGCTGCGTGAAGCACAGGAGGAATTTGCGCAGGATCAGGTAGTAAGTGTAAACTATGTGACTGAGAGAGATTATTTCTCAGATGTTCTTAGCTGGCTCCTTCCAATTTTCATACTGGTTGCAATCTGGCTTTTCATATTCCGCCGTATGAGCGGTGCCGCAGGGGGGGGAGGGCCCGGTGGAATATTCAACGTGGGTAAGTCCAAAGCCAAGATGTTTGACAGGGAGTCAAATGTAAAGACCGATTTCAAGGATGTGGCGGGACTAGAGGAGGCGAAGATGGAGGTTATGGAGGTGGTCGATTTCCTGAAGACCCCGCAGAAATATACACAGCTGGGCGGCAAGATCCCAAAGGGAGTGCTTCTTGTTGGTCCTCCGGGCACGGGAAAGACGTTGCTGGCTAAAGCTGTGGCAGGTGAGGCCAATGTCCCTTTCTTCTCAATATCAGGATCAGATTTTGTCGAGATGTTTGTTGGTGTCGGGGCATCAAGGGTAAGGGACCTGTTTAAACAGGCGAAGGACAAGGCTCCTTGTATTGTTTTTATTGATGAGATTGATGCAGTCGGGAGAGCCAGGGGAAAAAATCCCGGCTTCGGGGCAAATGATGAGCGGGAAAACACGCTCAACCAGCTGCTTACAGAAATGGATGGGTTTGAGCCAAACCTGGGCGTCATACTGCTGGCGGCGACAAACCGTGCCGACGTACTTGACCGCGCATTGCTCAGGGCCGGCAGGTTTGACAGGCAGATACATGTAGAATTGCCCGACCTTAATGAAAGGCTTGAGATATTCGAGGTGCATCTGCGCACAGTGAAACTTGAAGAAGATTTCGATATCAGTTTCCTTGCCAAGCAGACACCAGGCTTCTCCGGTGCAGATATAGCCAATGTTTGCAATGAGGCTGCACTTATTGCTGCCAGGCGCAATAAAAATTCGGTCGGCAAACAGGATTTTCTCGATGCTATTGACCGGATAATCGGAGGACTTGAACGGAAGAACAAGATCATATCAATGGAGGAGAAGCGCACCATAGCTTACCATGAAGCGGGCCATGCCACGCTCAGCTGGTTGCTCGAGCATGCAAACCCACTGGTCAAGGTGACCATCATACCAAGGGGCAGGACACTTGGGGCTGCCTGGTATCTCCCAGAGGAGAGGCAGATAACTACGACTGAACAGCTTAATGATGAGATGTGTGTTGCCCTTGGTGGCAGGGCCTCTGAAGAGATAAATTTTAAAAAGGTGTCGACCGGGGCGCTCAACGACCTTGAGAGGGTGACCAAGCAAGCCTATGCTATGGTAACCTATTTTGGTATGAGCAAGAAGATCGGTAATATCAGTTACTACGATTCCTCTGGTCAGAACGAGTACACATTCTCAAAGCCATACAGCGATACGACTGCCGAGCTGATTGATAAGGAGGTAAAGGATATTTTGGATAAAGCCTACAAAAGGGCAAAGGACCTGCTTACCCGGAACAGGGATGGGCTGAGCCGCCTTGCTGATTTGCTGCTGGAGAAGGAGGTGATATTCAGTGAAGACCTTGAGAAGATATTTGGCAAAAGAAAATTCAAAAAACCGGAGAAGGAACCCATGATCAGGCAGCAGCCGTCAAATAATAATGAAGGAGCAGCAGGGAAATCCACACCCGGCACCGGTGAGCCGGAAAAAGAGAAACCTGACGGGAAAAGTGACAAGTCTCTTCAAAAAGAAGGAGGCAGCCAGGAGGATCCCGGAAAAACGATAGATGCAGCAAGAGACATTGACGATATACCCGACAGGGAAAGAGCATAATAAACACCAGACCTATGGATAACGACTGGACAGTAGCATATACCACTGCAGAACAATACCGTGCCGAAATGGTAAGGCAGGCTCTGGAGACGAACGGGCTTGAGGCAGTCATAATGAACAAAAGGGATTCAGCATACGGTTTGTTCGGCCATATCGACATTATGGTAAGGAAGGCTGATGAGATTAAAGCCAGGGATCTGTTAAATAAATTGAACCTTGAGTGAGTTTTATAAACGTACTTTAACCGGTGTTGTATTCGGTGTTGTGATATACGGTTCACTTTTTGCCGGAAGTTTGGCTTTCGTGTTAGTTTATCCTGCCCTGATGGTTATTGCGCTTCTGGAGTTTCTTAACCTTGAAGGCACGGGAACAACCCCTGCCAGGAAGATAACAGCTGCCCTGGTCGCCCTGACTCTCTTTTTTCTCGTACATGGCTATGCTTCCGGCGGCATCGGTGCCGGATGGCTGACATTGCTTTTTCTTTTGCCTCCTTTGGTAATGATATCTGAACTTTACCTGGGCAGGGGAAAGCCTTTTGAGAAAGTCGGGATACAATTCCTGGGCATTATATATGTTGCTTTACCCCTGTCTCTTCTTAACCTCCTTGTGTATCCCGGAGCTGTTACCGGAGCCGGTTATTACCCGGGGATCCTGGCAGGAGTGCTGATCATGATAATGGTTAATGATACTGCAGCTTACCTGGTTGGGGTCTCGTTTGGACGGAACCGGCTTTTTGCCCGTATTTCACCAGGGAAGACATGGGAGGGTACCATTGGAGGTGCATTTTTTACACTTGGTGCAGCCTGGTTCATGACACATCTTTTCCCTGTCATGGATATGTACCAATGGATCCCCGCCGGGGCAATAGTCATTGTATTCGGCATCTACGGCGACCTTGTTGAATCAATGATCAAACGACAACTGGGGGTCAAGGATTCAGGCAGTATGCTTCCGGGACACGGTGGGGTGCTTGACCGTATTGATGCATGGCTTCTTGTTTTTCCTGCAATATTGGTTTATTTGAGATTGGTATTAAATTGACAGATAATGAAAATTCACAAAGAGGGATATAAAATTCTTATAACCTTACTTGGCATCCTGACGGCTGCAAATATCCTTATATGGTTGCTGCTGGAGCCCGGCAGCTTATTGCTGCGGGTATTTCTTGCAGTTTCTGTTGCTTTCCTTTTATTTGTACTTTGGTTCTTCAGGCTTCCAGGAAGGGATATGGAACTAAATGACAACCTTGTGATTGCCCCTGCCGACGGGAAAATTGTTGCTATCGAAGAGACAGATGAAAATGAGTTTTTTAACGATAAGCGTCTGCAGGTGTCAATATTCATGTCGCCGCTTAATGTACACGTTAATCTTTTTCCGATTACAGGTACTGTGAGTTATTTTAAATATCATCCGGGTAAGTACCTGGTTGCCTGGCACCCAAAGGCTTCATCTGCCAATGAACGCAGTTCAGTGGTGGTTGATAATGGCAGCCATGCCGTTCTTGTAAGGCAGATTGCGGGTGTACTTGCCCGCAGGATAGTATGCTACGCCAGGCCGGGAGAAAAGGTTGATCAGGGCCAGGAGCTCGGGTTTATCAAATTCGGATCAAGGGTTGATCTCTTTTTGCCGACCGATATTAAACTCAATGTTCAGATCGGTCAGAAGGTGAACGGCAAATCCTCTGTAATTGCTTCATTCAACTGACCTCCGGGTTGACCTGTTATTTATAACCAGTTTGTAACAGAATTTACAGTCTTTATCCATATATTTGGTCTAAATAAAAATAGGCCGCATCCGGCTATTATCTGTTAAACTAAAACACCGGAAATCATGAAAAGAATATCATCGTTTTTTGTTCTTGCGACAATTGCAGCAGCATTGACTTTCGCTGGTGTCACACCTGACAGGGACAAATCAGAAAAGGAAGCGAAGAAAAGCAACAACACCGAATGTGTAACCGCTGTAGCTCAGACAGGTTGTGAAGGTGATGAAGTGGTTCTGACTGCCGGCCAGGAGAAGGCTGCCGGTTGTGAAGGCAGTGCCGCAACACTGACTGCCGGCCAGGAGAAGGCTGCCGGTTGTGAGGGCAGCGCCGCAACACTGACTGCCGGCCAGGAGAAGGCTGCCGGTTGTGAAGGCAGCGCCGCAACACTGACTGCCGGCCAGAACAGCGCTGAAGCCTGCTGCAAAAGTCAGACTTCCACGGCAACTGCCGGAAACTCCGGATGCAGTGAAGAGAGTACTGGAAAAACAACTGTTGCCGAGAGAAACTAGTTTAAAAGGAGCCATAAAGGCCCGGTAATTTTACCGGGAAATCTTAATCAATTAAGGTCCCTCTTTCGGGGGACTTTTTTTTTGCGTGCTAATTATTAATTTTGTATTTCCGTAAATATTTTATACGCCTCATGGCTACAAGAGCCCTGGGTGCAGATTAATTAAAAACCCTGGCAATGAAGGATAATAAAGTACTTGATGTAACACCCGATGTGAAGTGGATGGGAATCCTTGACCGCGATATCGTCACTTTCGATATTGTAATGGAAACAAAATATGGCACTACCTATAACTCCTATTTCATCAACGCTGAAAAGAAGGCGGTTGTGGAAACCACCAAGGAAAAATTCTGGGATACCTGGCTTTATAAGATCCAGCAGGTTACCGACCCTGCTGAAATTGAATATATAATCCTGGATCATACTGAGCCTGATCATTCAGGGAACCTGGCAAACCTGCTTAAACTTGCCCCGGAAGCGACGGTGGTTGGCAGCGGAAATGCAATCAGGTATCTGCAGGATATTGTCCCTTTCCCTTTTAAAAGTATGAAAGTTAAGGATGGCGATGTGCTTGACCTTGGCAACAAAACACTAAGATTTATTTCGGCTCCCAATCTGCACTGGCCGGACTCGATATACACCTATCTTGTAGAGGACAAAGTGCTGTTCACCTGTGATTCATTCGGGGCACATTTCTGTACTGAAGAGATGTTCGATGACCTGGTACCCGACTACCTCGATTCCTTCAAATACTATTTTGATGTTATCCTCAAGCCATACAGCAAGTTCATGCTGAAGGCAATCGAAAAGATAAGGCCGCTCGATATAGCAGTTATCGCTACAGGTCACGGACCCATACTGAGATCAGACTGGAGGAAATACGTCGACCTTTCAGAGCAGTACGCATCGGAGTACCTTGCATCATCGCAGCAGGAAGGAGTGAATGTACTCCTTGCATATGTCTCTGCCTATGGTTATACAAAGCAGATGGCAGGCTTTATAGCGGAAGGGATAAGAGAGACAGGCGGCGATATCAGTATAGAGATGGCCGATATTGAGAATATGCCGCTCGGAGAGATAGATGCTCTGCTGACCAGCTGCAATGCTCTTCTGGTAGGCTCGCCGACAATAAACCAGAACACCCTCCTGCCTGTTTACAAGCTGTTTGCCCTTATTAACCCTATAAGGGACAAAGGCAAACTGGCCGCCTCATTCGGTTCATATGGCTGGAGTGGTGAGGCGGCGAAGATTGTTGAAGCTAACCTTAAAGGACTTAAACTTGATGTCATTGAGGGAGGCTTTTCTTCAAAATTCTTTCCGCATGCAGGTAAGGCAGAAGAGCTTAAAGAGTTTGGAAGGGAATTCGGCAGGCAACTGGTAAAGAGAACGGCCTGAAGTTTTGTGCAGGCTATCCCTGCCTTGCCTGGTAATACGGGCCGGGAATCATTGTAATTAAGTCCTGAATTTTTTTGCGGCTATTCTTGCCTGCAAATGCTGCTACAAAAAGAACAGTGCAACGCCGGCTATTGCCACGAATGCTCCAACCACTTCCCTGGGGGTTATTTTCTCCCTGAACATGAATATTGAGAAGGGAATGATCAGTACAGGAACGATGCTCATGATTGTGGCAGCAATTCCCGATGAAGTGTATTTTACGGCAAGCAGGGAAAAAGAGACTCCAAGGAAAGGCCCGAAAAATGCTCCGACAGAGACACGGGCCATGGCAGGCCCGTTCCGGAGTGCAGGCATAAGCCGGTACCAACGGCGCAGCATGGTGAATATAACCGTGAAACCGAAAAACCCGGTGATTACCCTGATCTGGGTAGCCGCAAATGCGTCATAGCCGTCCATTCCGTACTTGCTGAGGACCAGTCCCGTCGCCTGCCCGGCTGCCCCGCCGAACGCGAGAAGAATGCCCGCTGCAGGATAATTGAAGCGAATCTTTCTTCCGGGCATCCCGGGAAGGTCATCACTTTTCCTTGTCAAAACGACCAGGGCGATACCTGTAATTGTCACAAACATGCCTGCCAGGCTTCTCAGGGTCATGGTCTCACCCATAATAAGCCAACCCACTATTGCCGCTATCGGCGGTGCAAGTGACATGATGAGCATCGATACCCTGGCACCCACCACGACATATGCCCTGAAAAGGAAAAGGTCGCCCAGAACAAAACCGACAAATCCTGACAATGAGAGCCATATCCAGTTATGTGTGGTTGCACCAACCGGGAAAAACGTACCACTGCTGAAGAAGGTGAATATTCCCAGGAATATGAAGGCCATAAACAGCCGCACAAGATTTACGGTTATTGAACCTATCCTTTTGCCTGCTGATTCAAATGCCAGTGCGGTAAAAGTCCAGAAAATTGCCGCCATAAGTGCCGACAGTTCTCCTGCATGTGTCTCAATCATATGATACTGCAAATTTGGCTCACGAAGATAAGCAAACCTTCAGGAAAATACTCGCCATTTTAAAAAACGGGTTAGCTCTGTGAGCCAATTTGAAAGTTATTTTTGTATCTTACGCCTCCGGTGCAGGGTGTTTAGCCCGGCCGGAATCAATAAAGGGATGACCATTGGAAGCACAGACTGAAACCGGAAAGGGAGTTGTAAAGTATATTGCTCTTGTAATAGGAGTTGCAATAATACTTTGGATCCTTTGGTACCTTCGTGCAATAATTTTCTATATCCTGGTAAGCTTTGTGCTTTCTTTGATCGGACGACCGGTAGTGGAACTGCTTGACAGGGTAAAGTATCAACGCCTGAAAGTGCCCAGATGGATAAGCGCACTTCTTGGAGTTCTGTTGATTTGGGGTGCGGTTTTGCTTTTCTTCCGCGTTTTTGTCCCGATAATTGCCTATCAGGCCAGTGAGCTGGCAAATATTAATCCCGATGCCGTGGTGAATAATCTTGATGAGCCTATCAGGAGTATTGAGGCTTTCATGATGACACTTGAACTTGATGCATTCAGGGATATAAGCATACCGGAGTTTTTTTCCGAAAAGCTAAACTCGGTACTCAACATAGATTTCTTTACCAGCATATTCCGGTCGCTGGCCACCTTACTGGGGAATATTTTCATAGCCGCATTTGCCATAACCTTTATGACCTTTTTCTTTCTCAAGGATGACCGGTTGTTTCTCCAGGGGTTGCTGATTTTTGTGCCCACTCATCAGGAGAGTGCGGTCCTTCATGCCATGTCATCCATAAAATACCTGCTTATGAGGTATTTTATAGGCATCCTGCTCCAGATCACGTGTATTATAATTTTGATAACCGCCGGGATGCTTATCGTTGGCATCAGGTTCAACAATGCCCTGATGATCGGACTTCTCGTTGGTGTATTCAACGTTATTCCCTATATAGGACCCGTAATAGGGGCGACACTAGGGATATTCATAGGGGTTGTTACTCACCTGGAGCTTTCATTTTATACCGAGATGCTTCCGTTACTCGGACTTATGCTGATAGTTTTTGTAACTGTGCAGCTTATTGACAATATGGTTTTCCAGCCGCTGATATACGCCTCCAGCGTTCATGCACACCCTATGGAAATATTCCTTGTGCTCATGATTGGGGGAACGGCAGCGGGGATCATTGGGATGTTTCTTGCAATACCAACCTATACTGTCATCAGGGTATTTGCCAAGGAGTTCTTCAATAACTTCAAGGTTGTTAAACGGCTGACCGAAAAAATTTGATAAATTGCAGCACCTGGATTCGGGAGCCGGATGAAAAAACAGATTTGAAATGGATAACTACCTCAGGACACTGACACTCTTCTTCTTCCTTTCACCTGTCTCACTTTTAAATGCTCAGATTGAGTATGTCTCTGCAGGTTACCAGGTTGACGGAATATCCTCCTATCTTGTGACTTTTACCGCCTATTTTCATGAAGATGGAGGCCCCCCTGTGCGATTCGGCATGGATGACACCCTGCGCTACATTTTTGAATGGGATTTTGGCGACGGTAACACGGGTCACCGGCCGGTCGAGATGCACAGGTATTCTATCATGGGCACCTACAATGTCACGGTCACAGTCACTGACAGGAATGATCCTTTACAGATTTTCGTATCGGATGTGATGCCGGTTTCGCTTGAGGATGTCTTTGAGGTCCCGAATGTTTTCACTCCCGATGGTGACGGCATAAATGACTATTTCATAGTCAGGTCTGATGGGGTCACACCGCTTTCAATAACCGTATTTGACCGTACCGGTAATATTGTGTATAAACACACTTCTCCGGTTATCAGCTGGGATGGCAGAAATCCTTCAGGAACCAGGGTCAGCCCTGGTGTCTATTATTATATTATCACATCACAGGAAGACACATACAACAAGACCGGTTTTGTGCATGTCTTTTATGGCAGGTAGTTGCCTGGCCGGGAAGGATGTTGTGTTGCCACGAAAAATGAGATCCTGCAAATATGACTGATATAGATAAGATAAGGGAAGCAATTGATAAAACTGACACTGAGCTGATCGATCTGCTGGCCCGGCGTTTCAGCTTTTCAGAAATGATAGGTGAGATAAAAAGGGCAGAGGGTATACCGGTTATACAGTCAGAGAGGTTTGACCAGCTAAAGACCTCACGAAAGGAGCATGCACGGAAAGCAGGGCTTACCGAAGAATTTACCGAAGAATTTCTCAACCTTATACACAGGGAATCGGTTAGAATTCAGCAAGGATCCCGGAAAGAGGAATGACCCCGGATGCCGGGTATTCAGGTGTGTCCCGGGTCAGCCTGTTTACGGCAGGTAATTGCAATTATTGCGGAAAGAAATACGTACCAGCCGGTTATCAGGGGTATCGCCGCAATGCCCCACCAGATAAACAGGACGAGCGATGGTAACAGGAAAAGGTATCTCACCCTGTTGCCGGCCAGCCTGAAATGTCTGAATTTAATGCTGAACATCCGTATGGGTATCACCATTAGCACAGACACGATAATACCGGCTGATACAAGTGTGGCGGGGTTGAAAAAAAACTCCCTGACCAGGGTGAGTTCGGAGGTAACCAGGACGTAACCTGCAGAGGCTATGAATATTCCGGCGGCAGGCGATGGGAGTCCGCTGAAATCATCGCTTTCGCCCGTGCTGATATTATATTTCGCAAGCCTTATGGCTGCAAAAACAACTGGCAGGAATGCACTTGCCAGAATCAGGGTGTGCGGGACTGACAGGCTTTCATAACCGTGATGCGGGGCTGACATAACAAGAGAGGTATTGATAAGATGAAAAAGGATGAATGACGGGGCAGCTCCAAAGCTGATTATATCGGCAAGGGAATCGAGCTCTTTCCCGAACTCCGAATATGCATCCAGTAGCCGGGCTGCAAAACCGTCTGCAAAATCGAATATCCCTGCCAGAAGGATCAACAGGCCTGCAAGCGCAGGGTCACTGAAGCTTATAAGGATGGCCATGCATCCTGACAGAAGGTTAAACATTGTAAAGATGCTCGGGATGATCTTTTTTAGGGGAGAGAATGATAATTTTAACATGGCGCTGGTTGGTTTAGCCCGGAAGCAGATTCGGGGTTGCTGCAATAATATGTTGCAAAAATAAGTTAAAAATGATAGTTTGCACTCCTGATTTCAGGTTTTGTCTGTTATGGTAAGAATGATAATATACAGGGTATTAATTCCGGTTCTGGCAATATTTGCCTGGTTACATGACCTTTCAGCCCAGCCGGCAAAATATTCCAATGAATTTCTGAATGTTGGGATAGGGGCACGTTCACTGGGAATGGGCAGGGCTTTTGTTGCCGGGGCATCGGATGTGACTGCGGCATACTGGAACCCTGCTGGAATGCTAGGGTTAGCCGGAAAGCATGAGGCGTCTCTGATGCATGCCCAGTATTTTGCCGGAATTGCAAAGTTTGATTATATCGGTGTGGGCAGCCGCCCCGATGAGAGAAGTGCTGTTGGGGTCTCTCTCTTGCGGTATGGGGTTGATGACATACCTAATACGATTGACCTGATGGACGGTGACGGTAATATTGACTATGACCGGATAAGCCGGTTTTCGGTGGCGGATTATGCCCTGTTGATTACCTATGCGCGTAGCACCGCTATTGAGGGACTCGATGTTGGAGGAAACCTGAAGATCATAAGGAGGGTGGTTGGTGAGTTTGCCTCTGCATGGGGGTTTGGTGCAGATATTGCTGCAAGGTACAGGCACAGTAACTGGATCTTCGGAGCTGTGCTCAGGGATGCCACAAGTACATTCAATGCATGGCAGTTCAATGAGGAGAAGCTGGTAATCGAGGTAGCCGATTCATTGTTCAATGTTCCTCCGGAGAACTCTCTGGAACTGACACTTCCACGCCTTCATCTCGGGGTGGCAAGAAATTTCGTAATATCGGAAACGGTATCACTGCTTGCCGAGTTCAATGCTGCGGTATCTTTTGAAGGACGGACGGCAGCGGTATTGAGCAGCAGTCTTTTAGGCGCTGAACCTGTGCTCGGGGCCGAATTGAATTACAGCAACCTTGTCTATCTGAGGGCCGGAGTTGGGAATGTGCAACAGGTAACCGAATTCGGCGGAAATAAGAGACTGCTGGCTGATCCTTCGGCGGGAATCGGACTTCAGCTTGGCAGCCTCTATCTGGATTATGCTCTGGGCAATATCTCTCCGCAGACTATAACGCTCTACTCGCATATATTCTCGGTCAGGTATGTTTTTGGAGTGGAGTAAAATGATGACCCAAATGAAGATAGCAATTGATTTTGACGGGACCATAGTTGAGGATGAATACCCGGATATCGGCAAACCTATGCTTTTTGCCTTCGAGACTATGAGGGAACTGCAGAAACAGAAACATCAGCTTATTTTATGGACCTACCGTTCGGGGAGCGAACTTAATGAGGCTGTTGATTTTTGCAGACAGCACGGTGTTGAGTTTTATGCTGTGAACAGCAGTTATCCCGAGGAGGAGTACGAACCCGGAAGCAGCCGGAAAATTCACGCCCATATCTTTATTGACGACCGCAATATCGGAGGTTTCCCGGGATGGAGCAAGGTGTGGCAGATGCTGAATGGAGAGTCCGGAGGTGACGACGGTACTGATATGGCTATACAGCCAGTCAGGAGAAGTGGTTTATGGAGAAGACTTATGGGGAAATAAAATCTTTAAAAAATATGATGCATACCATTTTTGCACTCAGCACCCTTATGAAAGTCAGGCCTTTCGCTTTTTATGCAACAGCAGCTCTGCTCCTTGCTGCCAATCCTCTCTTGCACTCAGGGTGCTCTGAACAACCTGCCACCGGAAACGGAGCAGGGGAGACGAGGATTGAGGAAGAGGTGCCTGCCGCCCCTGTGACGGCAAGGGGCCGGATTGCCAGTCCGAATGACGGCGATGTTTTTATAATTGGTGACGATATTACTTTTAATGTTGTATTTGATGATGATCCAGGGGGGATAGCCGAAGTGAAAATGGCTGTTGATGGCAGGGATGCAGAATTCGAGGGTAGTATTCCGGGTACCATTACATGGGATTCGGATAACTGGCCGGCAGGAACCAGGCATATCAGGTTTTCAGTGGTATATGAAGACGGCAGCAGGGAGAATTTGCAATTGAGGGTTGTACTCTATTCTGATATTTCTCCGGTTCGTTATACATACAGGATTGTGAACAGTTACCCGCATGACATAAGGGCTTTTACACAGGGGCTGGTTTACCATGAAGGATACCTGTATGAATCTACCGGCCAGTACGGAAGGTCAACACTCAGAAAGGTGCGGCTCGAAACAGGAGAGGTGCTGAGAAGCCTGAATCTTGACAGGCAATTGTTCGGTGAGGGGCTGACAGTTTTAAACGGCAAGCTTTACCAGCTCACATGGCAGTCGCGCGTAGGGTTCGTTTACGATCTGGAATCTTTCAGGCTGCTGAACAGGGTTCACTATGAAACTGAGGGATGGGGCCTTACCAATGACGGTATAAACCTCCTCAAGAGTGACGGGTCACATTATATCTACATCCTTGATCCGCAATACTTCTCCGAAACCGGGAGAATAGAGGTTTATGATAATAACGGCAGGGTTGACGGGCTGAATGAACTGCAGTATATCGACGGGATCATCTATGCGAATGTTTTCGGGACCGATGAGGTGGTTATGATTGAGGCGGCCTCAGGCAGGATTACCGGCGTGATTGATCTTACAGGACTGCTGGACAGAAGATATCATCATCCCAACCTCGACGTCCTTAACGGAGTTGCATGGGACAGTGAAAATGAAAGGCTTTTTGTAACAGGCAAAAACTGGCCAAGGCTATTTGAAATTGAGCTGACCAGGATGCAGGCGAACATGCAATGAATATCCGGGCCGTTGGCCGGGAATTGCTGGTCAGGCTGATCTTCCAATAAGGACTTTAATGCTTTTTGGTATTATATCAAATGTGAACGGACTGTGGCCCAGTGATTCGCCATCAGTCTCAAGGTGTATCAAAGGTTTGCTGTCGATGTAAACCGATCTGCCCCTGTAGGTTTCAACCATTGGGTGTTTGTTGATTGTCCCGTTATACAGTCTTTTTATATTGAGAATAACATCGTGTTTCTTGATCTTGTTTATGACCGTGATATCAAAGAGTCCGTCATCAGGAACTGCATCGGGAAGTGACATCATTCCTCCCCCATTGTATTTGCATATACCGATACTTATATTGAAAATGTTGTTTCGGATTTCGTTCGAATCTATTTTTATAGTCGTTTTGGTGTGACGGTATTTCAGCAGGCTGGTCACTATACTTTTAAGGTATGCCCATGAACCTCCTTTACCGGCTTCCTTAAGCTTGTTGGTTTTGCTTACTACAAGTGCATCAAACCCTATGCCTGCTATATTTACAAAATATCTCCTGTTCTCGGTACTGCCGCTGTAATACTTCACTACACCTGCATCCTGGATGAACCCGTTGTTCATTTTTATTGTGGAGATCGCCTGTTCATAGTCCCGCGGAATACCGAACATTCTTCCCCAGTCATTGCCTGTTCCAACGGTAATCATCCCCAGGGATATTTCCGGTGTAGGATATCTTTTTTGCATGAAGATCCCGTTGACTACCTCATTCATGGTCCCGTCTCCGCCTACCACGATTAAATTCTTAAAACCTTCTTCTATGTGCGAGACTGCAATCTCAATAGCATGCCTGGGCGACGCGGTGAATTCCGCTTTATAGTTCAATCCGGCCTGATCCAGCAACGATGATATCTTTTCCCAGTCTTTCTTCCCTCTTCGTCTGCCCGCATTAGGGTTCACTATAACGAGCCAGGTATTCTCAGATTCTGCTCTCATTTTTATTATTTACAGGGAGCTGCGCTGGTGCCCAGCATATTTAAGCCCTCAAACCTATACTTTTTTTATTTATTACACAAACGCCGGGCTGTTTTCCGTCAGGCAGCAGCAGTAATAATTGAAGGGCCCCATATTTATAAACAAAAACAAAAATGTTATTCTATACCGTGTGGTGACAGGATATTGCTAATGAGTTATTTCCAAGCACAATGTTGATAAACTGTTGAAAAGCCCGGTTTCATTGTTAAAAACTAGGGTTTGGCTAACCTTATCAGTTCTCCTATTTAAGTTGTAATTTTGGTCTTTCTGAGATTTTTTTAACTATCATTGTCCAGTTTTTAAACTACATTATAGAATGGCCAAAATAATTGCACTAGCAAATCAGAAGGGGGGGGTTGGTAAAACAACTACAGCAATTAATCTTTCAGCAAGCCTCGCGGTACTTGAGAACAGGGTTCTGCTCATAGATGCTGATCCGCAGGCAAATGCAACATCAGGTATGGGATTCGATATCCGTACAATTAAAACAAGCATTTATGAATGCCTTATCGATGATGTTGATCCAAACAGCATTATCCTTAATACAGAGGTAGACAGGCTTGACATTATACCTTCACATATCGACCTGGTAGGTGCAGAGATAGAGATGACAAATATGCCGGCCAGGGAGCAGATCCTTAAGTCTGTTATATCCAGGATAGAGGACAGGTATGATTTTATTCTGGTGGATTGTTCTCCGTCACTCGGACTCATAACGCTCAATGCACTTACAGCTTCAGATTCTGTTCTGATCCCGGTTCAGTGCGAGTATTTTGCACTCGAGGGCCTTGGTAAGCTGCTTAACACTATCAAGATAGTGCAGAGCAGACTCAACACATCGCTTGAGATCGAGGGGTTCCTTCTTACTATGTATGATTCGAGACTTAGGCTGTCTAACCAGGTAGTGGAAGAGGTCAAAAAACATTTCCAGCAGATGGTTTTTGAAACGATTGTGCAGAGGAATATAAGACTCAGCGAAGCTCCCAGTTTCGGCAAGCCTGTTCTGCTTTATGATGTGAATTCAACGGGTGCCGTAAATTATCTCAATCTTGCCAGGGAGCTGCTGCAGAACAATGACAAGACAAAAATGAGCGATGCTGAGAAAGTTATAGAGTAGTACTTATAAATAAAACAAGAAAATCAGGATAATGGCTGCAAAGAAGAATGCATTGGGACGGGGCCTCAGCGCACTGATTTCCGAAGAGGAGCCTTCGCGCAGGCGGGAAGGGTTGCCCTGGTATGATGAGATAAGCCTCAGCATGATCGAGGCAAACCCGTTCCAGCCAAGGACCAGGTTTGAGGAGGAGCCTATCCAGGAGCTTGCCTCTTCGATTCGGGAGCTGGGTGTAATCCAGCCCATTATTGTCAGGCAGAAGGATGATGGAAGGTACCAGCTGATTGCGGGAGAGAGGCGTATGAGAGCTGCCGGAGTTGCCGGCCTTGATACAATACCTGCCTGGATAAGGACTGCTGATGACCAGGCATTGCTGGAGATGGCCCTTGTTGAGAATATTCAGAGGGAGGACCTTGATGCCATTGAAATAGCAATAAGTTATCAGCGGCTGATGGAAGAGTGCAGCCTTACCCAGGAAAACCTCAGTCAAAGGGTAGGCAAAAAGAGGTCAACAATATCTAATTATATAAGACTGCTTAGGCTGCCTGCTGAAATACAGCTTGGCATAAAACACCGGCAGATAAGTATGGGCCATGCAAGATCCCTTATCAGTATTGATAACCCTGATGCACAGCTTGAGATTTACAATAAGATAATCTCCAACGACCTCTCGGTCAGGAAAATTGAAGAGATGGTCAGGAAAATGGAGACCACTGAGCCTGCAGATACTACTGATGAAAGGCAGACAAAGAGTGAGCCTGACAGCTATGAAACGCTTCGTGACCACCTGGCAGGATATTTTGGCACCGATGTTCAGTTCAGGAGAAATGAAAAGGGAAAGGGTAAGATAGTCATTCCTTTCAGCTCAAATGATGAACTGGAGCGGATAGTGGGATTGCTTGACAAGCTAAATACTTAAACTCTCACGCAGTACGTTATTGAGAGGTGCCCGAATATTTACCGTTTTGATAACAAGATCCCGAAACTTACATATCTTCAAGCTGGTACTGTTGCTTGCAATTGTATCCGGCCGTCAGGTTTATGCCGGCCATACCGGACATGACAGCCTTGTGGCAGGATCAGAACCCCGGTCACAAACTGCAGCACTGACCCAGGAAGATACCCTTTATACGGGTGTCACAGTTTTTGAAGGTGATGACCGGTTTATTCCCGATCCGCGAAAAGCAGCTATCTATTCGGCGGTTCTTCCCGGACTCGGGCAGGTTTATAACCGCCGGTACTGGAAGGTGCCTATTGTATATGGCGGTTTTGCCGCCCTCTCATGGTATGCGATGTTTACCCATGATGAGTATGCCAGATACAGGAATGCGCATAGTTTTCGTACTGACGGCAATCCGGAGACAATAGATGAGTTTGCAGGTGATTTCAGGTATACCGAAGATGTGCTCAGGAGGTTCAGGGATTACTATCGCAGGCAGCGTGACCGCACCTATATCTGGATCGCGGCCTTTTACGCTCTCAACATTATTGAGGCCACCGTAGATGCTCATTTTTTTGAGTTTGATGTGAGCGAGGATCTTGGGATGAAGGTCAGTCCCGTTATGACATTGCCCGGTCATCCGGTTGCCGGAAAACCGGGATTCAATCCCGGAATGGGAGTCAGGTTCAGTGTGAAATTTTAATATATTTGCAGCAGATAATTGTGAGCCTGATATGAAGAGACTGCTATACATTCTGTTTTCGGCCCTGGCAGTTCTCTCCCTGATATCATTCAATGCACGGGGAGCTGAAGCTGATACTATTCCTGTTCGAACTGCTGTGCATGAAAACGACACTCTGCCGGAAGGCATTATCACCACTGCAGAGGCGACCATACCTGAGATAACTGATCCTGTTGAACTGGATTTTGAGAGTAATCTTGACAGCCTGCTCAACCTCTGGTACGTCAGTAATGCACCCCGCCGGGCCAGGACCGGGCCACTGGCCGACAGCTCGGGTTTTGTCATTCCCTCTTTTCCGGATTCGGTTTATATTGAGAGGCTTGCAAGGCTACCGTCTGTGATTGATCTCTCCTTCAACAATGTTGTAAGGAATTATATCAATGTCTATACCGTCAACCGCAGGGAGCAGATGGAAGTGATGCTTGCCCTGACTGAGTATTATTTTCCGCTTTTTGAGCAGATTTTGGACTATTATGATATTCCGCTCGAACTGAGGTATCTGCCTGTCGTTGAATCTGCCCTCAATCCGAGGGCGGTATCAAGAGTCGGTGCCACGGGCATCTGGCAGTTTATGTTCGGCACGGCAAGGATGTATAACCTGACAATGAACTCTCTTGTGGATGAGCGTCGTGACCCGTATGCTTCGACACATGCAGCCGCGAGGTACCTGAAAGATCTTTTTGGGATATACAATGACTGGACACTTGCTCTTGCCGCCTATAACTGCGGCCCGGGTAACGTTAACAGGGCCATAAGGAGGGCAGGGGGCTCAAGGGATTACTGGAGGATCTACTATTTCCTGCCAAGGGAAACAAGGGGTTATGTGCCTGCATTTATTGCTGCAACATATGCAATGAACTACTACACGGAGCATGCCCTGAGTCCGGCTGACCTGGAACTGCCTCTGTTTACCGATACTGTAATGATAAACAGGAACCTCCATCTTATGCAGGTTGCAGAGGTACTCGATATCCCGGTCAGTATGATAAGGGACATGAACCCGCAGTACCGGCGCGATGTGATCCCGGCAGATGAAAGACCTTTTCCTTTAAGGCTGCCGGCAGGGGAAACAACCAGGTTTGCCGGACTGGCCGACAGTGTTTATGCATATCGGGCAGATCATTACCTGAAAAGGGAGAACCTTGTTGTTACGCCCGGTCGTCCCGGAGTGATGCCTGATCCTCCGGCGGGCCGCTCCCAGGTGAACTATACGGTCAAAAGCGGCGATAATCTCGGATATATTTCACAATGGTTCAATGTCAGGGTGTCTGACCTGAGGCACTGGAACGGTATAACCGGCAACCTTATAAGGACAGGACAGCGGCTTGTTATATACGTGCCTTCAGATCAGACCGGTTATTATAACCAGGTCAATAATCTGAGCTTTGCTGAGAAACAGGCACGGGTCGGCAGGGCTCCATCTGCCAACCGGGCTGATGTTATTGTTGTTAGTGACGATTCGGGAGAATTTCTCTATTATACGGTTCGCCGCGGAGATACTCTTTGGGGTATAGCGAGGCAGTTCCCGGGAGTCAGTGAGCGTGACATACTGAGGCTTAACAGCCTGAGTAACGCCAACCGGATATACCCGGGCCAGCAGCTCAGGATCAAGCCGTCAGGATAGAAGCGCATACTCCAGATACCTGGTTCTTCGCATCTTTGACGGCATTGCTTGGCGGTTATGTCAAAAAGTCGTATGAAAAACCAGGTTAATCCACTTACCGTATTGCTTTTTATCTCTGCCGTACTCATTGTTCTTGCGGCTATATCGCTGTTCTTTCCCCCTGAAGGCATAAAGATCAGCGATGATTTCAGGATCAGGTTTCCCAGCCTGAATTCAGTGCTGCAGCCTGATGTACCTGAGTATGCTGATATATCCCATTTAACGGAACGGTACCGGCCGGATGAAGAGTTTACCGGCGAAGAGCGGACGGTCAGGGATACAACCATACCTGGCACAGAATCCGTTCCCCCTGGTAAAGAGCCTGACCCGCGTAGTGAAGAACCTTCTCCCCCTTCTATAGAGTTTGAACCGCATAGTGAAGAACCTGTCCCGGCTGAAGAGGAACCTGCCCCGGCCGATGAAGGCAGTCTCAGGGAGGTCATATTCCCGCTGGAGTTGCCGGATGATGAATTCAAAGTGCTTGATCCCTTTTTCGGCCAACTTCATAATGCCGGTGAGGGAGGGGGTGCTCTGAGGATAATTCATTATGGCGATTCGCAGATTGAGAACAACAGGATAACCTCTGCATTTAGAAACAGGATGCAGGCAAGGTTTGGCGGAGGTGGCACCGGCATGTTCCCGGTTATTTCACCTGCTCCGCACAATGCATCTGTCAGGGTGGTGACCGGTGGAAACTGGGTCAGGTACACACCATTGGAACGGGCCAGGGAGAGCAGGGAGACCTTCCGTTACGGTTTGCTGATGTCGTTCTGCTCGCTTGAGCCTGCAACAGAAGGCAACACTGAAGGGGCTTTTACGCTCAGGCCAACGGGAATGGGTCCGGCACGCTCGCGTGAGATGGAGATGCTGACGGTTTTTACGGGGTTTAACAGCAGTCCGTTTACTGTTGAGTTGCTGTCGGGGGAGCAGAGAATTGATGCAGACCTGATCTTCCCGTCCGATTCACTTATGTTTGCAAGGTGGCCGCTTCCGCACGGAAGTGCAGAGTATACTGTCCGGTTTGCCGGTCGGGGCAGTCTTCCTGTTTTTTCGGTGTCGATTGATAATTACCGGGGAGTAGGCATTGACAATGTGCCTATGAGGGGAAGCAGCGGACTGGAGTTTTCCCGGAGCAGCCGGGAGCCTATGGCAAAGATGATGGAGTTGCTGAATGTCCGGTTACTTATCTTGCAGTTTGGTGTAAATATTGTTCCGGATATTGCCGATGACTATACATGGTACGAGAACTCACTGGTCAGGCAGATAAATTACCTGAAGTCACTTTCGCATGACATTTCAATAATAGTAATTGGAGTATCTGACATGTCGAGGACAGGGCCCGGAGGATATTATGAATCATTTCCCAATATAGGACTTATCAGGGATGCCCAGAGGCGTGCCGCCTTCCGTTCAGGCGCGGCTTTCTGGGATCTATACGGGGCAATGGGGGGAAAGAACTCCATGCCATCATGGGTGAATGCTGATCCGCCGCTTGGACAGGCTGACCATATTCATTTTACCTTCCGGGGTTCGGCGCTTATTGGTGATCTGCTTTATGATGCATTAATGTATCAGTACGAAGCCTGGCTTGAAAATAAACGGTTCTGAGATGTTGGCCGGCCGGGCCGTTGGAGTCGCAGTTTGAATATTTATTTTTAATTTCGGGCATAACCTGCATGTTGATGGACCTGTTCCCAGGAATTTTAAAATATTCGGAAGAGACACCCATGCTTTTTACACGTCTCTATTTCTGGGGCTTCTTCCTGGTGCTGCTTGTGGGGTACAGCCTGGTATACAAAAAGAAGACCCTGCGCAATGCCTGGCTTTTTGCAATGAGCCTCTTCTTCTATTACAAGTCGGGCGGCTATTTCTTTTCGCTACTGGTCTTTTCCACCATAGCAGATTTTGTTCTGGGACATCTGATTTTCAATGCCGGCAACAGATTTCGGAAACGATTGTGGCTGGCAGCAAGCGTAACAGTGAATTTAGGTCTGCTGGCATATTTCAAGTATGCCTATTTCCTGACCGGACTGGTCAACAGGGTTGCCGGAACCGATCTCGAGGTTGTCAATTTTTTATCACTGCTCTACAACAGGCTGGCCGGCGGAAGTATGGATGTGTCGGTAATTGTGCTGCCTGTGGGAATATCCTTCTTCACCTTTCAGACCATCAGCTATACAGTCGATGTCTACCGGGGCAAGCTCCGCCCGGTTGGCAACATCATTGATTTTGGTTTCTATGTTTCATTCTTCCCCCAGCTTGTGGCGGGGCCTATAGTACGCGCGGCTGAATTCATGCCCCAGCTTTATGCCTCCTTCAAACTTACCATGCAACAGATGGGCCATGCAATTTTTCTGGTGCTGAGCGGACTGGTAAAGAAGATGGTGATATCCGACTATATTTCGGTGAATTATGTTGACAGGGTGTTTGACAATCCGCTGGCATATTCGGGATTCGAGAACATGATGGCTGTTTACGGGTATTCGGTGCAGATATACTGTGATTTTTCGGGCTATACCGATATTGCGATAGGAGTGGCCCTGCTTTTGGGCTTCAGGCTTCCGGTTAACTTCAACTCACCCTACAAGGCTGTAAACATAACGGACTTTTGGCGGAGGTGGCATATTTCGTTATCCTCATGGTTGAGGGATTATCTTTATATCCCTCTCGGGGGAAGCCGGAAAGGGATCTTACGCAGGTATGCCAACCTTATAGTGACTATGCTGCTGGGCGGATTGTGGCATGGCGCAGATCTGAGGTTCATCATCTGGGGCGGACTTCACGGTGTTGCTCTTGCCGTGCATAAGGCCTGGCAGGGGCTGTTCCCCGGCAGCAGGACAGGAACGCGCATGCCGGGTTTAAGGAGGTTCCTTTCGGTTTTCATCACATTCCAGTTTGTCTCCTTCGCCTGGCTCTTTTTCAGGGCTGAAGGCATGTATGAGGTGAATGCAATGGTTTCGCAGATGATCAGCAGTTTCGGAGGCGACCTGGTTCCCGGAATGACCATCGCTCACAGAAACGTCTTTTCGCTTATGGCGGTTGCCATGATAATACACTGGCTTCCTGCCAGGCTGAAGGAGTATTACAGGGGGGCATTCATAAGGTCGCATCTTCTTATCAAGATTGTGGCGGCCGTTTTGATTGTATTTGTAATATACCAGGTACGGTCGGCCGACATACAGCCTTTTATCTATTTCAGGTTCTGACAGACCCTGTCGGTTCTGCTGGTGCAGATGTACGCCTGTTGTACGGTTCCGGACAACAGGCGGGTGCCCGCGGCATTTCTGATATTTGCTTTATGGGCATATATACAGGGATTTATTGATGTTGGCACGAACATTGATCGAAAAGCGGGTAAAGTGTATTGGAGTGTATTGTTACGTCAGTTGATCATGTCGGGGAAGATAATAAAGTATGCCCGGACCGACACGATCCAGAAGAATGATAAAAAATAGTTTTGTATTATGAAGAAGAATGTTTTTGCCCCGATCCTGGTTTGCCTATTTTTGACAGCATTTCCTGTGAGCGCGCAGAATGACGAGGTTCCTGAATCCAGGCCTTTCCAGTTAAGTGTTTTTCCGTTTGTCGGCACAGAGGGTGTAAACAGCCATAAATATGTATATGATGTATCGCTGAACCTGTTTGGTGGGGTAACCGGTGGAGTTGATGGAATTGAATTCGGAGGTTTTTTGAATATCAACAGGTATTCGGTTACCGGACTTCAGGCTTCAGGATTTGGAAACATAACGGGCGGAGAGGTCGATGGAGTGCAGTTTTCAGGTTTTTTTAACCTAAGTGGTTCGAATGTAAAGGGAATACAGGGCGCAGGCTTTCTGAACATTGTAAATGGCGATGCCAGGGTACTTCAGGGTGCCGGTTTTGGTAATATTATTTCCGGTAATTCAAGAGGCTTACAGGGTAGTGGTTTTGCCGGGATTACTTCAGGTAACTTTGAAGGAGTCCAGGCTTCAGGATTTAGCAGTGTTACCGGCGGGAAGCTATCAGGGGTACAGATATCTGGTTTTGCCGGAATTGCCGGAGAAGTTGATGGTGTTCAGGGCTCCGGATTTGCAAATGTGGCCGGCAGGGTTGAAGGTATACAGGTGGCCGGTATCGTTAACGTGGCCGGAAATGTAAAGGGAGTGCAGATAGGTGTTGTGAATATTGCCGACTCGGTTGACGGGTTCCCGATCGGACTGGTAAGTATTGTAAGAGACGGTTACCAGAAGGTTGAATTTTGGGGGGGAGATGCCATGAACCTTGGTATCGGAATAAAGACAGGCGTCAGGCGATTTTATAATTTTTTAACATTAGGGGCTCAATTTTTGCATGACAATACAGTTATTAGTTACGGATATGGTATTGGTTCGGAGTTTATCCTCCGGGATGAGCGCTACCTGAATGTTGAGATTATTTCGCATTACCTTATGGAGAACCGGTGGTGGGAATATGACAGGATCAATGTACTTAACCAGCTTCGGGTAACATATGCCACGGATATTGATAACAGGTGGCAGTTTTTTGCGGGCCCGGTACTGAATGTTCAGGTGGTAAGAGCGGGCAGTGAAGGAAACAGCGGGACCAGGGTTGCACCATACCATATCTTTGAGTTTAGCAGCAGGCATACTGACACCTGGGTTTGGGCAGGCATAAACGCAGGATTCAGGTTTTGGTAGTTTTTCATAATTTAGGTTAAGTTTTAGGTTTACAGATGGGTTAATTTGGTTCGGTGGGGGAGTACGGAAGTGCTTCCCCACCGATATTTTCAGGGGGGTGCAGATGGTTACAGATAGTCAGCTTCACCTTTGCTTCCCCCGGTGAACGGGGCGACGGCCCGTTTGTAAATGCCCTGCACCCATGCGATTGCCATGCCGTAATTGGTTACGGGAACCCCGGCGTCGGCCGCCTGCCTGATCCTGTTAATGAGCTGCCTGCGTGTTATCACGCATCCCCCGCACTGTATTACCAGCGCATAATCAGTTACCGGGCGGGGCCACTCAGCCAGTCCACCGACCACATCAAACTCCAGCTTTTTGCCGGTAAAGGTGCTTATCCACCTGGGAATCTTGACCCGGCCGATATCATCGCACGACACATGGTGGGTACATGATTCAAGTATAAGGATGCGGTCACCGTCTTTCAGGCCTGATATTGCAGGCGTTCCTTGCAGATACAGCTCAAAGTCTCCTTTCTGCCTTGCAAGAATGATGCTGAAGGATGTCAGCATGATATCAGGTGGTATAGAGGCATCCGCTTTTACAAAGATCTGGCTGTCGGTTATAGCAAGTTTGGGTCTTATACCTGTTTTTCTCAGGAAGGCATCAACCTCCCTCTCCTTGAGGACCACTGCCACACAGTCATTGTCAATTATATCGCGGATAGCCTGTACCTGGGGCAGGATAAGTCTTCCTGCCGGTGCCTGTACATCTATGGGTGTAATGAGAAGGACGATGTCACCATGGCTCAGAAGATCGCCAACCAGTCCCGCGCTTTTCCATGCCGACCCGGGAATTGACGACCTTATTGCTGAGATTATCTCTTCAGGGTAATTGCTGTCAACACTGCTGAACTCAATTACACCGGTCCCGGTATATTCTTCAATCCGGTCTCTTGTTCCGGATGAAAGCTTTTCAAGGTCGGACTTGCTGTGCACAATTATGAAAGGCAGCAGGAGCTTCCTGAATTCTTCCACCAGTCTCTTTTCCGGTTCTTCAAAGTTGTTCCGTGTAATGACCAGGATTGCAAGGTCGACAGTTTGAAGGGTATGCAGGGTTTTGGCGATGCGTTTTTCTCCAAGTTCGCCGGTGTCATCCGATCCGGCCGTATCAATAAGAACTACTGGTCCGAACCCTGTAATCTCGAATGATTTCCTGACCGGGTCGGTCGTTGTGCCTGCTACTTCACTTACTATTGCTATTTCGTGACCCGCCAGCATGTTTATAAGGGTGCTTTTACCGTTGTTTCTCCTCCCGTATATGCCAATATGGGGCTTGGTGTCTTTTCCTCTCTGCATGGTATACCTGGTTATTATAATGCTAAATTAAAGTTTTTTACGATTTTTCGATGCCTGCCGGCAGTAATTAACTTTCCGGATAGATACGGTTTTAGTATTTTTACATTATAGCAGGATTCAAAATTATGGTTGTTATGGAATATTATCCTGAGAAAATAGCATTGTCAGTTAAATCTGCAAAGCTCCTGCGTCGCCTGTTAAATGAGAATCCGCGACTGAAAAGGATCTTTTCGGAATCGACTACCGAGGATGAGGCAAAGAGATCAATACGTATCTGGGCTGAAGAGGTGCTGGGCACCAATGCTGATGCCCTGTCATATTACAAAAAGGAAAAAGAGGGGCTGGAGGCTTACGGCAGGCTGCGCTGGCATGACCTTGCTGCTATACGGATCCTGGATTATCTTGACAATGCAGGCCGGGAATTTCCGAATCCATACAGGAGTGGGGAGATCACGATAAGTGATCCATTCAACCTTATATGGCTTGGGGCCAGGAACGGTACAGGAGGAGCCAAGCCCCTTTTCTTTGAGGATATGATCAATCTTTTCAGGCAGCTGACGGGACAGCTTCCCAGGGAACGACCCGACAAACAGAAGGTGGAAAAGTGGATGAAGCGCTGGAGGCACGGACTGGAACAGGAGATAATCAAGGAACGCGGGGAGAACAGGGAAAGGATCATAAGAGTGCTGGTGGAGAGGATTGAAAGCTGCGAGCAGGGTGATTCCAGGTATTTTTTCGAGGAGGGATTGAGTTACGACGAGAAGGTTGAAAAAGTTAAAGAATGGTGGTCCGACTATATGTTTCACCTGAGGTTTGCTGTCAGGTCACCAGCACTGCTTAACGAGCTGCTGGACCATTCTCTCGATCTTGACACACAGAAACTGCTTGAAAGAGCTGAGAAAAAGGGTATACCTTTCTTTGTCAATCCCTATTATATATCCCTGCTGAGTACCAGGTCCCCTGGATTTACAGCCGGAGCGGATCTTGCAATAAGGCACTATGTGATATATTCCAAACCGCTGATTGACCAGTTCGGAAACATTGAGGCATGGGAGAAGGAGGATAAGGTTGAACCCGGCAAGCCGAATGCTGCAGGATGGATGCTTCCTTCCCGCCACAATGTGCACCGGCGGTATCCTGAAGTTGCCATTATGATACCTGACACAATGGGCAGGGCCTGCGGGGGACTATGTGTATCCTGCCAGAGGATGTATGATTTTCAGAGGGGCAATCTTAACTTCAACCTTGACAAGCTGAAGCCCAAAGAGACCTGGGATGAGAAGCTGAAAAGGCTGCTCGATTACTACGAGAGTGATACACAGCTAAGGGATATCCTTATTACCGGTGGAGATGCACTGATGAGCCGCGACAAGTCTCTTGAAAAGATACTCGACCAGGTTTATGAGATGGCTGTCAGGAAGAGGGAGGCCAACAAAAAGAGACCTGACGGTGAAAAGTATGCCGGGATAGTTAGGATAAGGCTTGGTACCAGGCTGCTGGCCTATCTGCCCCAGAGGGTTACTCCCCACCTTCAGCAGATTCTCGCTGGCTTCAGGAGGAAGGCTGCGGAAGCGGGCATAAAGCAGTTTGTCATACAGACCCATTTTGAAAGCCCCATGGAGGTGACACCTGAAGCCGAAATTGCTGTAAGGAGGCTGATAGATGCCGGATGGATGGTTACCAACCAGCTTGTATTTACCTCCGCTGCATCAAGGAGGGGTCATACTGCCATGCTGAGAAAGGTGCTGAACGACATCGGTGTGATAACCTATTACACATTTTCGGTAAAGGGATTCCTTGAAAACACATTTAACTATGCCACCAACGCGCGTGCCGTTCAGGAGCAAAAAGAGGAGAAGTATATAGGTATCTTACCCGGCAGTTACCGTGAGAGGATCAGGAGTCTCTCTGACGAACCGGAGAGGATGAAGGAGAACCTTGAATCTATCAGGGAAGAAAACGGTATTCCGTTCCTTGCGACTGACAGGAACGTGATCAACCTTCCGGCTGTCGGCAAGAGCATGACGTTCAGGACTGTAGGCATAACAAGGTGGGGGCGCCGTATACTCGAGTTTGACCATGATCACAACCGCTGGCACAGTCCTATTATAAACAAGCTCGGGAAGATGATAATAATAGAGAGTAAACCCGTGGGTGAGTATCTTCATCAGCTTGAGGACATGGGTGAGGATATTAAGGAATACCAAAGCATATGGGGATATTCGGTAGGTGAGACCGAACCGAGGATGCCGCTCTTCGAGTATCCTGAATACCCTTACAGGATCACAGAGGAGATATCAAACCTTGAGATCGGGTAACACAATTACTGGTAAATATATTATGACCGGCTGAACAAAGCCAAGGGCAGGTTTGTTTAATTCATAAAGCCCGCATGAAAACCTCATCAGCCTTCAGCAGACAAAACGGTATTCGTATTAAAACCGTTTTTGCTATACTTGCCCTAACCTCTGCAATGGCTTTTTCCGGGATTGCCCAAATCAATCACTTTACCCGCGAAGGGACGATCTCTTTTTTTTCTTCCGCACCGCTTGAAAATATAGAGGCTGTAAACGACAGGGTGCATGCCATTCTTGACAATGGATCCGGAGAGATCGCCGTAAGAATGAGGATTGAGGACTTTCAGTTCAGAAGGTCTCTCATGCAGAAGCATTTCAATGAAAACTATATGGATTCGCATGATTATCCCGAAGCCCGCTTTGAGGGATACATACAAGGTTTTGATGAATTTACCGATAATGCGTATCCTGATGAAGTAACAGTTGCCGGAAATATGACCATCAGGGGTGTAACCAGGGAGGTGGTGGTTAAAGGATCGTTCAGAAGGTCGGGCCCCCATTATGTGTGCCATGCAGTTTTTCCCATAAGGCTCGAAGATTATAATATCAGAATTCCCAGGATGCTGGTCCGTAACATAGCCGAAGTGGTTGAGGTTACAGTGGATTTAAGGCTGGCCCCTTTAAACTGACCATCAATATGAAGACATTAGCTGTATTAACCTTGATGCTGACTGGTTCAATGGTCATGGCCCAGATAACCGATGACATGTTTGATCAGCTGGGGGGATGGGATGATACTGTAAGCCTGCCCATTAAAACTTTCAGGAGTACCCGGGTTGTCAATATGCAATCGGTTGAAAATCCTTATGCCGGCGAACTTGTATTTACTGTTGGACACCGTTTCGGGAATGTTCGTTCGGGTTTCTACGATATGTTCGGGCTGGATATTGCAACTATAAGGCTGGGACTGGATTACGGCATAAATTCATGGCTGGCTGCAGGTACCGGGCGCAGTACATTCCAGAAAACCTGGGATGGTTATCTAAAGGCGAGGTTAATCACACAGGAAGGAAGGCTCAGTTATCCTTTCAGCCTTACATATTACGCCGCCGCCTCGCAGCCGACAATACGAAACATCTACCCCGAAGAATATGACAATTTCATTGACAAAATGAGTTTTGTTCATAATCTGATGGTGAGCAGGAAATTCTCAGAGCTCTTTTCACTTCAGATCAGTTCTATTTTCTTAAGAAGCAACTATATGCCTGAAACCATGGGGCCGGTCAACCATCTTTCATTGGGAGCAGCTGCACGGCTGAGGCTGACCCCCATGACACACCTTAACATCGAATATATCCACCCGGTCGTTAAGGATGGTGTCAACCGCACCAACCCACTCTCAGTAGGTTTTGACATCGAGACCGGAGGTCATGTCTTTCAGCTCTTCTTCTCCAATACACAAGGGATATCAGATAAGGCCTGGCTTGTAAATACAAATAGGCAATGGCAGGATGGGGATATGTTTTTCGGGTTTATGATTACCCGTGTTTTTTATTTATGATGTTTTGCGGTGCATTTTAACGATATGTGAAATAAAAATATAATTTATGGAAAGAAGGGAGTTTTTGCTAAGAACCATGAAGGCGGGTGCCGCAGTTATAATTCCCGTCACTGTTGTGTCGTGCAGCAAGGATGATAATAACGATCCTGACCCGCCTGGTGGTAACGGGAATGGAAACGACATAGTCATTGACCTGGCTGACCAGGACTATTCGTTGTTAAATACAGCAGGCAATGCCATTATTATCAATAATATAATCATTGCCAACACCGGGGATGACCATTTTGTGGCATTGTCTTCGGTATGCACCCATGCCGGCTGTCAGATAACCTACAACCACTCAAACGGCAATTTTCCCTGTCCGTGTCACGGGTCGGTATTTTCTGCAGATGGTGCGGTAGTCACAGGGCCTGCGACAACTGCGGTAAGAAGCTATTCAATTACCCGGGACGGGAGTGTGCTCACTGTTGAACTTTGATAAAAGGAACCCGGGAAATCCGGCAATGCAGACCGGTTTTTGGTTTAATCCTGATTGATGTTCTTATCGGGACAATTTTACGCTTGATTTTCCTGAGCTTAAGGCTTTAAGGGAGGCGGCAAGAAGAAAAATGAACACTTCGCCCGTAACGAACCAGAATCGTGAGATGACTGAGAATGTTACTGCACCCTGGGGTTCCATCCCCCCGGCGACCAGGAATGAGACCAGGATTCCTTCCCTGACACCCACTCCGGCCGGCAGGAATACCACCACAAAACCGTAAGTCATGGCTGCGGGCCAGGCAAGCGCTGTAAGGGGGCCCGCAAATCCGGCAGTTCCCGGGCCCGCAATTCCGTGTAATGAAAGCAGCAGCAGCCAGAACCCGGCTGACCAAAGGAGCCAGAAAATCAGTACAGGAATGCTGACCCGCATAAAGAAAGAGAATTTCATCGGCCTGAAACTGAACTCCTTTTTCAGCACTTTTTCCAAAGCCCACCCGGAGTTCCTGTGGAACCACCCTGAGAAAAGCAGGAATGACAACAGCAGCAGTCCCCCGAAAATAACGACACCGATCCATGGCCTCTGCAGGAGAAAGAATGTAGGCGGCAGGCTCAGTATCATACCCCACCATACAAACAACAATTGCTCCTGCAGTGATGCAAGCGAGAGTTGCTTCATATGCGGTTTGTTGGAGCTGATGTATGATGCACGGCCCAGTACGACCCAGAACTTCCCGGGGATATATTTTGAGAAAATGTACAATCCGTGCGATATGACCGCCCTGAGGGTTCCTTCCTGATAACCCTCCTGCCGCATGGCAACTGCCCAGCTCACTCCCCCTGTCACAAAGCCTGCAAAAAGCAGAAGCAGAGAAAGCGTAAGCAGCAACGGGTCAGGGGACAGGCCCCTGAAGACAATATACTCGGCACGATAAAGGTACCAGGCAAAGAAGAGCAGCGACAGGTAGAGCAGGATACGGAAAAGCCTTTGCATTTTTCAAAACTAAAGAAAAAAATTAAAACATTATCAACCGGGCAGGTCGTCGAGCGAGAATCCCATTTTGAGGAGGTTTGAAGGTTTAAGTATCCCGGCCAGCCGTTCCCGGTCGATAAGCCGGAGTTCGTCGTTTGCCGCGTAAATGTCGATACCCTTCTCCTTCATGAGCACTGCAAGCTGCCCGGCGCTGTTATAGCCGATGAAAGGGACAAGCGCGGTGGTTACCGAGGGACTGGCGAGAAGCCTGGCTTCGGACACCCGCCCGTCAATGGCCAACTGTTCGAAAAGCTTGCCGGTCATTGATTCTGCCGCTGCGATAAGCAGCTTAAGGCTTTCTATCATGGCATGCCCGATCAGGGGTATATATGCGTTAAGGTCAAGGCAACCCGATGCGGCAAGCGAGGTTATGAGCTGGTCGTTGGAATATACTTTGCGGGAGGCGCTTATCACAAATTCGGGAATGACGGGGTTGACCTTACCGGGCATTACCGAGCTTCCGGCCTGCAGCCGGGGCAGGGTAACCTCGCCGCTGCCTGCAACGTCGGATGCCAGCAGGCGCAGGTCGGAGACCATCTTTTCAAAATTGACTGCGCAGGACTTGATGATGGCGTGCACCTCGACAAGGCTGTCGTGGTTCGATGTGGCATCGGGCATGTTCTCGCTACGGGCAACGGGCAGTCCGGTCAGCCTCTGCAGTTCGGGCACCACTTCCATGATAAAGTACCTGGGCACGGCAATACCCGTACCTGCTGCACTGCCTCCCAGGTTAACGGTTTTTATCCTCTCGATGCATTTGGACACCCTCCACCAGTCTCTCGACAAAGCTTCGTTATATGCACCCAGCAACATTCCCCAGGATGAGGGCACAGCTGCCTGCATCTGCGTGTAGGCGATGCGGATACTCGAGCGGTGAAGGGTTTCTGCCTTTTCTACCGAGGCCCGAAGTTTGTTTATACACTCTTCGAGTTCCAGGAGAAGCTTCATTACCGCCACCCTGAGTGCAGTGGGCACCACATCGTTGGTGCTCTGGTAAATATTGGCGTGTTCAATGGGATCGACCAGCGTGTAATTCCCCGGAAGGGAACCCATCCTGACAAGCGCGGCATTGGCTATTATCTCGTTGACATTCATGTTTATGCTGGTGCCGGCGCCTCCCTGTATTGCAGGTACTATGAAATGGCCGAAATGCTTGCCGGCTGCTACTTCGGATGCCGATGCCTCGAGGTTGTCAAGGATCTCTTCGCCCACTGTGGCGACGGTTTCAGGCATCCTGCCGTATTTTCCGGCCGCGGCCCTGATGAAGGAACGGCATGTACGGTAACATGCAAGCTTGGTAAGTCCCATTGCACTGTACCATTCGGCATGGAATGGCACCTGGCAGGGGAAGTTATCAGCCGCCCTCGCAGAGTGAATGCCGTATAGGGCATCCCGGGGCAGCTCTTTTTCGCCGAGAAAATCCTTTTCGGTTCTCATATAGTCTGTTTTTCCGGTAACCGGATCGTCCGTTGCCGTCCTACCTTGAGATAGGCTGGGAGTAAGATGTCACGTCTTCTGCTGTTATATCCTTGTCGCACAGTATTATAAGTCTCTCCAGTACATTCCTGAACTCCCGTATGTTGCCGGTCCATGTTATCTTCTGCAGTTCGGCGATGGCCTCTTCGGTAATGATCTTCTTCTGCATGCCGTATTCACCGCATATCTGTTCGTTGAAATGCTCGGCCAGCAGAGGTATGTCTTCTGTCCGCTCGTTCAGCGTAGGCACGTTTATCAGGATCACGCTCAGCCTGTGGTAGAGGTCTTCCCTGAACCGGTTTGCAGCGATCTCCTCTTTCATGTTCTTGTTGGTGGCTGCTATCACCCTGACATCTACCTTTATATCCTTGTCACTGCCTACGGGGGAGAGACGGTTTTCCTGGAGCACCCTGAGTACCTTTGCCTGTGCCGCCAGGCTCATGTCGCCTATCTCGTCGAGAAAGATGGTGCCATTGTTTGCCTGCTCGAACTTGCCCTTTCTGTCCTTGTGGGCAGAGGTGAAGGCGCCCTTTTCATGCCCGAACAGCTCACTCTCTATCAGCTCGGAGGGGATGGCAGCACAGTTGACCTCTACGAAGGGTTGTGACGCACGGTTGCTCTTTTCATGCAGCCACCTGGCAACCAGCTCCTTGCCAGTTCCGTTCCTGCCGGTTATCAAGACCCTGGCATCGGTGGTGGCAACACGGTCGATCATCTCTTTTACCTTGCGCATAGGCGGGGATTCTCCCACCATATCGCAGGTCTTGCTCACTTTTCTTTTGAGTGCCCTGGTCTCTGTTATCAGCTCGGATTTGTCGAGGGCGTTCCTGATGGTTATCAGAAGCCTGTTAAGGTCAAGTGGCTTTTCAATAAAATCGTAGGCGCCTTTCTTGATAGCTTCTACCGCAGTATCGATATTGCCGTGGCCGGAAATCATGATTACCGGTATATCGGTGGCCTCATCCATGATCTTGTCAAGCACTTCAATTCCGTCAATACCCGGCATTTTAATGTCAAGCAGTACAACGTCATATTTGTTCTTCCTGCAGAGTTCCAGGCCCTCTTCACCATCGGCCGAGAGGTCAATGGTGTGCTTTTCATATTCCAGCACCTCCTTCAGGGAGTTCCTGATGCTTTTTTCATCATCGATAACAAGGATGTTTGCCATAGTATACTGTTATTGCAAAAGGCCGGGGCATCAAACAGCTTCTATGCCGACAGTATCTTTCTTTCGATGATTTCCGATACAGCCCCCTCTTTGAGTGAGTAATCGGACTGGATCATTGTCTGTATGCCCAGGCGTCTGACGATAAAATTAACAAAAATGGCGGCAATAACAATCATTTCAACTCTCATGGGGTCCATTCCCTCCATTTCCAGCCTTTCGGCGGAATTTGACTCCAGAAGCCGCCTGTACAGCTTATGGAAATCTTCCGGATCGATGCTGAAAGCAGGTGAATTAGTTTCGGGAGAGGTCTGAGTGGCTGATGCCAGAAGCGCTTTGAAGGTATCGAAACTTCCTGATGAGCCTATGAGTATTTCGGGTTTGTGTTCCCGGGCGGCTTTCAGAAAACATTCCAGTGAATTTTCGAAGTGGTTCTCAAATAATCTTATCTCTTCTTCCGTTACCGGGTCGGAGGGCCTGAACTGTTCGAGCAGCCTTGCCATTCCCAATGGGAAACTTTTTTTCCAGTAGATCTTCCTGCCGTCTGCTATGATCAGTTCATTGCTGCCTCCGCCTATATCAAGCACAAGGTGTTTGGTGTTACCCATATTGACGGCCTGCCTTACACCCCGGTAGATAAGTTCGGCCTCTTTGTCGCCCGATATCACCTGTATTCCTATATTGAACCTTTCATAAACCAAACGTACAAACTCAAGTCCGTTACCGGCCGAGCGGATTGCCGATGTTGCATATGCAAAGATATGTTCAGCCTGATAGTCGTGTATATACTTCATGTGGCTCTCTATGGCACTCAGGCCCCTGTTAAAAGCCTTTTCGCTGATTAAGCCTTTTGTTATACCGTCTTCACCCAGCTTGACAGGCTCCTTACGGCTGAGCAGGATTTTCCTGGTGTTGTTTGCTGCTGTCTGTATGATCAGCAGGTTGAAAGTATTTGTACCAAGGTCGAGAATTGCGTAGATCATTTGTGCCCGTTATAGTGATTTATCAAATATATTAAACAAAAAACCGGCTGATTGGTTCATAACTGCCGGTTCACTGTTTCTATCTGATCCATGAGGTCCCGGACTGCATTCAACCGGTGTACCTGATCCATTTCCACAGCTCTTTGTAATTGACTTTTTTACCGTACATAAGAATGCCGGTACGGTATATCTTTCCTGCCAGCCAGGTGGTAAAAATAAAAGTGACAACAAGGAGGCCGGCCGACAGAGCCACTTCCCAGAACGGCACGCCAAAAGGTATCCTTGCCATCATTATTATTGGCGATGTAAAGGGTATTATTGAGAACCAGAAAGCGATCGGTCCGTAGGGGTTCATTATGGCGTTCATCATCACAATGATGGAGATGATCAGGGGAATTGTTATCGGCAGCATGAACTGCTGGGTGTCTGTTTCGTTGTCAACCGCCGATCCAATTGCAGCAAAGAGCGAAGCATACAGAAGGTAACCCCCCAGGAAGTAGAACAGGAATGAGAGCAGCATGACACTGAAGTTGATCGACGAAATTGATGCGAACATTTCGCCGAACCTGTCATGAGCATCATCTGTAACCGGCTGTGATTGCTGCAGGGTGCCTGAAGTAAAAAGCTCCTCAGCAACCACGGTTTCTGATGAAGGGGTGCCAATGTCAGGAAAGAAAAGCTGCTGTGACGCTACTACCAGCACAACGCTGAGAATTACCCAAAGCAGGAACTGGGTCAGCCCCACAAGTCCGATACCCACGATCTTACCCAGCATCAGCTGAAAAGGCCTGACCGAAGATACAATGATTTCAACCACCCGGCTGGATTTTTCCTCAATGACGCCTCTCATTACCTGGGCACCAAAAAGGAAGATGAAGAAGTAGATAAGGAAGCCGCCGACATACCCGACTATCATGGCCAGTTCTGAATAGCTCTCTTTCTCACCACCGTCGTCCTGCCAGATAATGGTCCTGATACTGACACGGGTTTTGACCGACTCCAGTATCCTGTCGATATCTTCAATATCATATGCTGCAAGCTTTTGCCTTTCAAGCTCCTTTTCCAGTGCATTGGCGATATGCATTCTTACATTCATGCCTGGCTGGCGGTCGGACATTAGCTGCACCGCCGAAGGGGTGGATGCAATTATATGTGCTATATACAGCACGGCATAATAATCTGTGTCGTCAAATTTTTCGCGCAGTTCTTCGACAGTTGTGTGTTCCAGGTATTCAAATCTGAGGTAATCGGTTTCCGGCAGCTGGCCGATAAAGAGCTTTGAGCTGTCAATAACTGCAACAACCCTGACCTCCCTGTCCTCCAAAGTTGCAAACCAGGCCGGACCCACTATTACCGCTGCAAACAGGATGGGTCCGAGTATGGTCATGATAATGAATGACTTTTTCCTGACCCTGGTCAGGTACTCCCTTGCAATCACAATTGAACTTTTGGATGTCATCTCAGGAGGGTTTAATTGTTTACCTTAGTTTTCTGCTGGCTGACCAGATCTATGAAAATATCGTTCATCGACGGGATCTCCTCTGTGAATGAGGTTATGTGAAAATGGGGCATTAACAGCTTCAGCAGCATGTTGTCAGTACTTTTGCTGTGCACCTTGATCCTTGCGTGGTGCCCGCCCGGCCCCCCGGTAAGTTCCAGCACCTCGTAGGCGGGACTGAGAATATCGTAAAGCTTTTGAGCATCACCTTCAAATCCTATCCTGTAGATATCAAGTTTGAACTGATTTCTGATATGGTTAACGGATCCTTCGATGACCGACTTTGAATTGTTGATAAGGGTGATGTGGTCGCACAGCTCCTCTACAGAGCTCATGTTATGTGTTGAGAAAATAATCGTGGCACCCCGGTCTCTTATCCCGTTTATTTCATTCTTGAGCAGGTTGGTATTGATAGGGTCAAAACCGCTGAATGGCTCATCAAAGATCAGCAGCTCCGGTTCATGGAGGATGGTGATGATGAACTGTACTTTCTGCTGCATACCCTTGGAAAGTTCCTCAACTTTTTTATTCCACCAGCTCTGGATTTCAAACTTTTCAAACCAGTACCTGAGCCGTTTCATGGCGGTTTTTTTATCCAGCCCCTTGAGTCTGGCGAAATAGAGTGCCTGCTCTCCGACCTTCATCTTTTTGTACAGTCCCCTCTCCTCAGGCATGTATCCGATGCGGTAAATGTCGCCAGGCTTGAGGCTGCGGCCGTTCAGCCTGATCTCACCCGTATCGGGTGCAGTGATCTGGTTGATTATTCTTATAAGGGTTGTTTTGCCGGCACCATTGGGTCCCAGCAGTCCGTAGATACTCTTTTCAGGTACCGACATGCTGACGTTGTCGAGAGCGCGGTGATTTACGAAGCTTTTTGATACCTCCCTGGCAGAGAATAATTCCATGATTTTACCTGTCTGTAAGTTGAAATGGCAATATTATCCTGACCTGTGCCGGCCGAAGATGAATGCAAAATTTAAAAACAGTATAAATATAGTATCGTTATTCAAAATAGCTCTTCATCCTCTCGAAAAAATTTTTATCTTCTTTGCTGGGATCAGGTGTAAAGTTGTTTGACTCTCTCAATTTCTCGATTGCCTGCTGCTCTTCCTTTGACAGGTTTTTGGGCACCCATACGTTTATATTGACAAGCAGGTCACCCTTGCCGTAGCCGTTAATATCAGGCAGCCCCTTGCCCCGCAGCCTCAGTATCTTGCCCGGTTGGGTTCCCGGTTCAACCTTGATCTTCACTTTACCTTCAACGGTTGGTATCTCTACAGGCACTCCCAGTGCCGCTTCAGGGAAGCTAAGGTACAGGTAATATATAAGGTCATTACCGTCTCTTATCAGTTCAGGATGTTTTTCCTCCTCGATGACCACCAGCAGGTCGCCGTTGACGCCTCCTCTCCGGGCTGCATTACCCTTGCCGCCGACCGACATCTGCATGCCTTCTGCAACACCGGCAGGAATATTGAGCTTTACCACTTCAGTCTCTTTTACGATACCCTCTCCGTAACACGACGGGCACTTGCTTGTTATGCTCTTGCCTTCGCCGCCACAGGATGGGCAGGTTGTGGTAGACTGCATCTGTCCGAGAAACGTGTTGGAGATTCTGGTAACCTGTCCGGCGCCATGACATGTAGAGCAGTCACTGAAAGCGGTACCGTTTTGAGCCCCGGTGCCTTCACATACTTTGCATGCCACATATTTGGTTACCTTTATCTTCTTCTCCACACCGGCGGCAATATCTTTCAGGCTGAGTTTCACTTTGACCCTCAGGTTCGAGCCCTTATTAACCCTGCGGGCTCGCCTTCCACTGGAAAATCCGCCGAAACCACCGAAACTGCCGCCAAAAATATCGCCGAAATGGCTGAATATATCCTCCACTGTCATGCCGCCTCCGCCAAAGCCGCCTGCATCTCCCTGAACTCCGGCATGTCCGTACTGGTCATACCTTGCCCTCTTTTGTTCGTTGCCAAGCACCTCGTAGGCCTCTGCAGCCTCCTTGAACTTTTCCTCGGCGGTTGGGTCTCCCGGATTTTTGTCGGGGTGATACTGCAGCGCTTTTTTCCGGTATGCCGACTTTATTTCTGCCTGGCTGGCATTGCGTTTAATATCGAGTATTTCGTAATAATCTCTTTTTGCCATTGATCTGCCTGGATTTTAAACTTGATTCTAAAACGCTATTCGCCCACAACAACTTTGGCGTACCTTATTACCTTGTCATGAAGCATATACCCTTTCTCTATCACATCAACAATTCTGCCCTTCTTTTTTTTATCGTCAACCGGGAATTTTGTCACTGCCTCATGCATATCGGTATTGAACTCATCTCCCAGGGCCTCGATCTCTTTCACACCTTTTCTTCTGAGATAGTCCTTCAGCTTGGTATAAATAAGCTCCACCCCCTTTTTGATGGCTCCGATCTCATTCGTGCCGTCAAGATTCTGCAATGCGCGGTCAAAATCGTCCATTACAGGCAGGAGTCCGGTCAAAATATCCTCTCCTGCAAAACGCACAAGGTCAGACTTTTCCTTAAGTGTCCGTTTCCGGTAATTATCAAATTCCGCTGCCAGCCTCAGATACTTGTTCTCGGTCTCCCTGAGCTTCTCTTCAAGTACGGCTACATCAGCATCTTCAGTAACCGTTTCACCTGCATTTCCTTTATCAACAGGTATCCCGGGATCTTTCTCCTTACCGGCAGCTTTCCCCTTACCGGTCTTAACACCTTCCTTCTGTCTCTTCCCGGTGGTCTTTTTCTTTACCATTTCTTTTACACGTTTATTATTAATAAGCGAACCTACTGCCAAGCAAATACCGGGCCATATCCCGGTAACCGACATTTTGGCATAGGGGGAGTGATCCATTAACGGGTACCGGACAATATTTCCCGGTGCCGGTCGGCGATCTATTTATAAATTGTTAAGGGTGACGGCATCCTGCCCGGTTAGAAGTCCGGTCAGTGCTTCTGATATATCGTCGCCTCTCAGGTTTCTGGCAATTATCATGCCATTGCCGTCTATAAGCCAGCTTGCAGGTATGCTCCTTACCTGGTAAAGCGCAGCGGTTTCGGAGCTCCATCCCAGAAGGTCACTGACATGGTGATCCCACCCGAGATTATCATCTTCAATACCTTTGATCCAGGACTCCCTGTTGGTGTCGAGTGAAACAGAAAACAAACTGAAGCCGCTGCCGTTGACAAACTCCTTGTCCCTGAAACGCTCCCAGGCCTCTACCTTTGCAGGATTACTCCTGCGGCATGGTCCGCACCACGATGCCCAGAAATCGAGCATTACCACGTTGCCCCTCAGTGAGGAAAGTGTAACCGTTTCTCCGTCCGGAGTTAACAGCTCTATGTCGGGAGCGGTGTCGCCTATCCTGTTCCCCGTGTTGCCGGTAGGCTGAACAGTGGCAGCATTTTCAGGTGAAGTGCCTGTAGTTCCGTTTTTCCTGCCTGTCAGCCACAGAGCAAGTATTATAACCAGTGCTGCGAGAGCAGCAAATCTAATAATGCGCATTTTATAATCAGTTTAATTATAAGGATTACATTCTGGGTAAGAATAACAATTAACCGGGGGAGATGTTCAGGCGATCCTTTTAATTCTGGCGCCTAAGGCATTGAGCCTTTCATCAATTCTCTGGTATCCCCTGTCGATCTGATCAATATTATTGATGACGCTTGTGCCCTCGGCCGACATGGCCGCTATGAGCAGGGCAACGCCGGCTCTGATATCGGGCGAGACCATATTTGTAGCCCGGAGCCTGAACTGTTTGTTAAGGCCAATGACCGTTGCGCGGTGAGGGTCACAGAGTATAATCTGGGCTCCCATATCCATCAGCTTGTCAACAAAGAAGAGACGGCTTTCAAACATTTTCTGATGTATCAGCACACTCCCTTTTGACTGGGTGGCTACCACCAGGAAGACGCTGAGCAGGTCAGGGGTAAGTCCCGGCCATATGGCGTCGGCGATTGTCATTATAGAACCGTCAATATATGTCTCAATCTCATAGTGGGACTGTGAAGGTATAAATATATCATCACCCTGTCTTTCAAGTTTTATTCCAAGCCTGCTGAAGGCATCGGGTATTATACCAAGATTGTCGTACGACACATTTTTTATGGTAATTTCCGATTCGGTCATTGCTGCCATGCCGATAAAGGAACCTATCTCTATCATATCGGGCAGAACCGTGTGTTCTGTGCCGCCAAGGCTTTCAACTCCTTCAATTGTGAGGAGGTTTGATCCCACACCGGATATCCTGGCACCCATTCGGTTCAGCATTTTGCATAGTTGCTGAAGGTAAGGTTCACATGCGGCATTGTATATTGTAGTTGTTCCCTTTGCAAGGACCGCCGCCATCACAATATTCGCTGTTCCGGTTACCGATGCCTCATCAAGAAGCATATAGCATCCTTTCAGATCTTTGCCCTCGACCCGGTAAAAGTCCTTCCTTACATCATATTCAAATTTTGCACCAAGTTTTATGAAGCCCGTAAAGTGGGTGTCAAGCCTCCTGCGCCCTATCTTGTCGCCTCCCGGTTTGGGCATATAGGCCTTGCCAAACCTTGCCAGTAGCGGGCCTATTATCATGACCGATCCGCGAAGGTTGGCAGCCCTTGCCCTGAAATCGTCAGAAAGAAGGTATCCGGGATTTAAATTGCACGCCCTGAATTCGTAGCGGCCTTCACCGGTTTTTTCGACCTCTACGCCAAGCTTTTCGATAAGCTCAATAAGCCTGATCACATCAAGGATTTCGGGAATGTTGCCGATGGTGACCTTCTCGCATGTAAGAATTGTTGCAGAGATGATCTGGAGCGCTTCGTTCTTTGCACCCTGGGCAGTCAGTTCTCCCTTTAGGGGGTACCCGCCCCTGATTTCAAAAGATGCCATAACATGACAGATTTTTAAACAGGCAAAAGGAAACCCTGTCCCCGTGCTGCCGGGTTTTTAAGGGCCGGCTTGAGGGGCTTTTCAAAAAACCCTGATACTATTGCTTTTGCTGTTGCCTGGGATTGTATTTTCGCTGTGTTTTTTTCTTCCTGGTGCGGGACAGTATTTCCCTTGACTCGGACAGTTTAATCTCAGATCCCCTGTCAATAAGTCCCCTGCTAAGCTCCCTGAGATCATTGTATATTATCTCATCGGTAACCTGGCTCCTGTTCCAGGTCAGGTAGCATTTCTTCATATGATTGGCAATCATGTGCACAAGTGCCTCTTTCTTCTCTCCTTCTTCCATCTCTGTTGCAGTCTTGATCATTTGCTCCAGGAGCCTGCCGTAATGTTTATACCTGATCGGATAGGTATGGTAAGGAACCGGTTTGGGCTTTTCAGTAAAAGTTGAAGGTTTGGGAGGCTCATACGGGTAATCGATGTCCAGGCTGAAATTGGACATGATGGCAAGGTGGTCCCACAGCTTGTGCTTGAAATCATTGATATCCCTCAAATGCGGGTTCATGTTCCCCATTATGGAAATAATGGATCGTGCCGCCTTGTTCCGTTCTTCACGGTCTTCTATTGTCCCGATATGCTTGATCATATTATGGATATTCCTGCCGTATTCGGGAATAGCCATCTTTTCCCTGCTCGTGTTGTAGTCGTCGGCCAGGTTTGCCTGGGTCGGGCCTGTTTGGTTATTCTTCTCTTCCATTGGTTAAAGATGATTGTTCTGCAAAATTACTAAATATCCGGTGAAAAAAAGGCATTTAGCAGTTAATTTACGTTTTTGGGAATGACCGGGAGTGGTACCGGTATCATACTGTGACCTGTCAGCCGGAGATTATCCTGAGTTTTGCAAATTTTAGCAGGAGTTGCTTTTGCCCTGCTCCATCAAAACTGACCGTTGCCCTGACATTGGGAGGATGGCCCTCGAGAGCCGTTATCCTTCCCTTCCCGAAGCGGGCATGTTCGACGGCCATTCCGGGACTGAGCTCCGTTTGACCGCCATTTGCGTTATCCCGTGGTGCTTCGTTGCCGCCAACCGGCGGCTGACTGTCTGAAGGCCGGTCCAGGGGAAGCGGTTCCTGGTGGCTGCCGGCGTGAACTCCGGTTGTTTTGCTGTTTCCTGCTTTAGCTTCATCAGAGCGGATCCTGCGTAATCTTCTCATCGGGTTTTTCAGGGGAGGAGTCCCCGCCGGGGTTTGTTCACCCGGCTTATGAGGGTTCAGATTTTTTCGGGGTTTACCGGGTACCCGCACCCTGCCGGTGCCGGCATCTGAATTGCTGCCTGTAATCCCTTCAGGGTATTCCAGGAAACGGCTGTCGATTTCCGACAAAAACCTGCTTGGCCGGCACATTACAGGCATTCCCCATCGGTAACGTGTTTGTGAGTGCGACAGGGTAGCGGTGGCTTCTGCCCTTGTGAGGGCTACATAAAAGAGTCTCCGTTCCTCTTCCAGTCCCGTCGGCGATGAGCTGGAAAAATGGTTCGGGAAGAGCTCCTCCTCCAGTCCGCCTACAAATACATGCCTGAACTCAAGTCCTTTAGCAGAATGCACCGTCATAAGTGTCACCTTGTTACGGTCGTCGGGTTTTTCGTTATCCTGGTCGGTCAGCAGCGACACGTTTTGCAGGAAGGCGGCCAGTGATGCATCCTCACCTTCTGCCATCTGCTGTTCGGTAAACTCCCTGACCCCGTTCAGCAGTTCCTGTATGTTTTCGTATTTGGCGATGTTTTCGGGTGATTTCGGATCAAAAAGATCCTTCAGGATACCCGATGAGGAGGCAATCTCACGCGCAGCCTGCCATGCATCGGCCGATCCGGCAATCCGGGTAAAGCCGCTTATCATTGAACTGAATGCGGCAAGCTTTGCCAGGGTGCCCCGGTTATAGCCCAGGGCTCCGGAATGCGGGCCGGGATCGGCTGTAACATCAAAGGGGATGAGCCCGTTTTCATTGCAGTACCTGTTGAGCCTGTCGGTTGTGGTCCTGCCAATTCCCCTTGCCGGGTAGTTTATTATCCTGTAGAAGGATTCGATGTCGCGCCTGTTCACGGTAAGCCTGAAATATGCCAGCAGGTCTTTTATCTCCTTGCGCTGGTAGAACGAGAGGCTTCCATAGACCTTATAGGGAATTCCCCTGCGGCGAAGGATCTCTTCAAATATCCTCGACTGTGCATTTGTCCGGTACAGAATGGCGAAATCGCTGTATTTGCCGTCACCCGTGGCCGATTTTTCCTCAATGAGCCGTGCAGCAAGAGCACCCTCTTCATGATCTGTGGCACACTGGGCAACCGTAATCTTTTCACCGTCGGCATTTGCCGACCACACCTTCTTGGTGATCTGGTTACGGTTTTTTGATATCAGGCTGTTGGCGGCCTCCACGATCGTTTTTGTAGAGCGGTAGTTCTGCTCAAGCTTGAACAGTTTGTAACCGGGGTAATCCTTTTTGAAATTGAGTATATTCTCAATGCGGGCCCCCCTGAATGAATATATGCTTTGGGCATCATCGCCCACAACCGCAAGGTTCCCGTGACCCGAGGCAAGTTTGGCAACTATAAGGTACTGGGCAAAGTTCGTGTCCTGGTACTCATCAACCAGGATGTACCTGAAGGCGTTACTGTACTTTTCGAGCACTTCAGGGTTGTCCCTTAAAAGGATGTTGGTGTTCAGCAGCAGATCATCGAAATCCATTGCATCGGCAGTCCGGCACCTTTGCAGGTATCTTTTGTAGATCTCTGCGATCATCGGCCTGCGACTCCGGCTGTCCTCTGCCGTGAGTGAAGAATTTGAAGCATATGCCTGCGGTGTTACCAGGTTATTCTTGACAAACGATATTCTGCCGTACACCTCGCCGGGCTTGTATGTCTGCTCGTCAAGGACCATATCCCTGATGATCGATTTTATTACGTTGCGCGAATCCTGTGTGTCGTAGATGGTGAAATTTGAGGAATAGCCGGTATGCTTTGCTTCTGCCCGCAGTATTCTGGCGAACACAGAATGGAATGTCCCCATCCACAGGTATTTGGCGTTACCGGTCCCGACAAGATCTGCTATGCGCTCCTTCATCCCGGCGGCAGCCTTGTTGGTAAATGTAAGTGCAAGGATGGAATGTGCCGGCACCCCCCTGCTGAGGAGCCATGCAATTCTGTATGTCAGGACACGGGTTTTGCCCGATCCGGCGCCGGCAATGATTAGTGCCGGCCCCTCGGCATCGGTTACGGCCTCTCTCTGGGCTTTATTAAGGTCATTCAGAAAATCTGTCACCAAACTGATTTTTTCCGGTAATAAATATTTACGGTTCCGGTGCGGTGCATTACGCAGCAGGAAGCTGTAAAAGTACCCTGTTGGTTTATTATCTCCAACTAAGGCGTAGTTCATTTATCAACATATTGAGGTTTTCAAAAGAATTGATATTTTTGGGAGCCTGTAATATAATATACAGACCATGCAGTCAGTTTAAATAAGGCCGGGAACTGTACCGGAATAATAATTTCACGCACTATGTTTGCAATCCGCCTGCCGTGGCTGAGATTTTTTACGTGCCTGCTTCTGGTATTCCCGGCAGGGATACAATTTGGCGGTGCCCAGATAACATCATCGGGGTACTCAACCATTGTGGCTGGCGGGTATGATGTTGAGTATCCGGATACTGTTCTAAAGGACAATATATATGTTTTCTGCAACGAGAATGGCACTCTTTCCGCTTCGCTTCCAGGCGCCGGGTCACCGCTCGGGTTTGAATGGTCAAGGTATGATTCGCTTACCGGGGAGTATGGCGCCCCGTTCAGGTCTGACAGCGGCAGCTCCTCAACGGCCGGCAACCTTGAAAGCGGGGGCTACCGGGTCAGGATATTCGATGGAGAGGATATTGATACCGTTTTCAGGGCATGGATCTTCGTTAACAGTCCCCTTGCCGGGGTAGATGAAGAGGCAACAGTCAGCCGGTGCGAGGCACTTGACATGTTCGGTACGGTTGGGATAGAGATATTCAGGTACCATGATCCATTCAGCGGCGAGGCTTATGAACTGCCGGGCGAATTTACCCCGGTGTGGACCGCCGATCCGTTTGTATCTGTTCCAAACAGGCTGCAGACCAGGGTTTGGAGCCCTCCTCCCGTGACAACCGCTTACACCTTTGAGATCAGCTATTACGAGTGCAGGTCGAGCTACACTGTCACTGAAGAGCCGGTAACCACGAAAGCTGAATTTACGGTTGACCCGGAAGAGGAAGAAGCCCCCCTGGAGGTGACCTTTGATGCCAGTGCGTCACTCAATGCTGCCGAATACAAATGGTACATGTTTTACCATCCCGATACAACAGACCTGGATATTCCTGATTACCGTGCAGAGGACCCGGTCCATACATATTATATTCCCGGCGAATACCAGGTCGGACTCATGACCATATCGGAGTATTTCTGCGAGAATCTTTTTATACTCCCCGATCCTGTTAAGGTGTTGCCCTCTGAGCTGGAGGTTCCAAATGTCTTTTCGACCGGCACGGGCTCTTCTCATGAGTTCTTCATGGTTATGGCGGTTTCGCTTCGTGAATTCCGGGCCATTGTATATAACCGGTACGGAAGGAAGGTATTTGAGTGGACCGACCCTGAAGAGGGGTGGGATGGCCAGATAGACGGCACCCCTGCATCGCCGGGGGTCTATTACTACATAGTTACCGGTGAGGGCTGGGACGATATTGAGTACGAATTTACCGGCCCCCTCTACCTGTTCAGGAACCGGTAGTGAACTGCAATTGTAACTTTCCTTTTTTATTCCGGTTAACCTGCAAACTTCGTTCAGAAGTTTGCGACATGACTTGACACCAATCAAAAAAATGGAAGATGTCCTGTCATGTCTGCTTCCCCTGACGCGGACCGGGAGTGACGACCTGGTATACATGTATGCGGCATTATGCCGTTTCCGTTTTTGCATTGCCGCTGATTGTAATTAACTTTGCTACTGTCGGTTCAATTAAAATATGATATTATGGATGCACTTATCAGTGGAATAACCGGAGAAAACCTGTTTATTGTTCAATACCTGCTGGGTGTGCTGGTGGTGTTCGCGGTGCTGCTGGTGCTTGTATTTGTACTGGGCAGGGTTGCGGGCATGTGGGCAGGGGAAGAGAGCCTGGAATTCGTCAGGCGTTTAAGAAAGAAGCTCAAAGTACCCTTTGTACTGTTATCGGTTTTCCTTTCCCTTGTAGTGCCTCTCTCCTTCTTCGACCATCAGTTGAGGCACACCGGAGCAATAAGTCACCTTACATCGGTAATGGTTATCGTTTTTGTGTGCTGGATACTCATCCAGTCGGTACACCTGGTTAAATTTTTCCTGTTGCGCAGGTTTGATCTTGAAAAGAAGGATAACCTGCAGGCAAGGAAGATATACACCCAGTTCAGGGTACTCGAGAATATAGTGATCTTCCTGATTGTGCTGGTGGGCGTCTCCCTGGTGCTGATGTCTTTCGACAGTATAAGGAAGATAGGTGTAAGCCTCATAGCATCGGCCGGAGTGGCCGGTATAATAATAGGCTTCGCGGCGCAAAGGGCCATCGGGACGATACTGGCAGGCATCCAGATTGCAATCAGCCAGCCTATCAGACTTGACGATGTGGTGATAGTCGAGAACGAGTGGGGAAGGATAGAGGAGATCAACCTCACCTATGTTGTTGTAGCAATATGGGATAAGCGCCGGCTGGTTTTGCCGACAACCTATTTTATTGAAACGCCGTTCCAGAACTGGACACGCACCACTGCTGAGATCCTGGGTACGGTATTTATCTATGCAGATTACACCCTGCCTGTCGATGCCGTGCGTGAAGAACTTGACAGAATTCTGGAAGGGAACCCGCTTTGGGACGGCAAGGTGAAGGTGGTACAGGTGACCAACGCAACCGAAAGGACTGTGGAGATCAGGGCGCTGGTAAGTGCAGTCGATTCGGGTACTGCATGGGACCTGAGGGTGCAGGTACGTGAAAAACTGCTTGCTTTCCTGCAGGAGAAGTATCCGCAATGCCTGCCAAAGGCCAGGGTCCTGCTCGACCCGGAGAAGGCGGACGACAATGCCGCTTCAGGGGCCGGAGTTTGACCGCGACCGGATGTGACAGCCAATAATCCTGAAATTACTGAAAAAGGCTGCCCGGTTAAAGGCAGCCTTTGCTTTATGCGGTTATGTCGGTGCGGGGTGTTGTCGGCTTCCCCGAAAGGGGATCCCCGGCCCCGATGATACTATTCTTCTTCCTGCTCGGCTTCGTAGGCTTTGAGCAGCTTCTCCTGGAGGTCGCCGGGGACAGTTTCGTATTTGGCCATCTTCATGGTGTAGGTGGCGCGGCCGTTGGTAAGTGAGCTCAGAGCCGTCGAGTATTTGGCCATCTCTGCCAGGGGCACCCTGGCCTTGATCTTTTCGAAGCCCTTCTCGCTGGTCATACCCTCGATCATGGCACGGCGGCCCTGCAGGTCGCTCATCACATCACCCATCCTCTCAGAGGGAACAAGCACCTCTACATCGTAGATAGGCTCAAGGATGCGGGGAGCCGCATTTTTGAAGGCCTCCCTGAAGGCGTTACGGCCTGCCAGCTTGAAGGATATCTCGTTGGAGTCGACAGGGTGCATCTTACCGTCGTAAACAGACACCCTGATATCACGGGCATATGACCCCGTGAGCGGCCCCTCTTCCATCTTTTCCATGATGCCCTTGAGTATGGCGGGCATAAAGCGGGCATCGATCGATCCGCCTACGATGCAGTTGAAATAGACCAGCATGCCTCCCCATGGAAGCTTATGCTCCTCCTTGCCCCTCACGGAAACATTAATCTCCTTGCCGTCGACCTTGTACTTGACAGGGTCGGGCATATCCTCGGCATATGGCTCGATCACCATATGCACCTCGCCGAACTGTCCGGCGCCACCCGACTGCTTCTTGTGACGGTAGGTAGCCTGGGCTGTTTTGGTTATGGTTTCGCGGTAGGGGATCTTCGGGGTAATGAAATCGGTCTCTATCTTGAAGATGTTGTCAAGGTGCCATTTCAGGATGTTGAGGTGATACTCGCCCTGACCGTATACAATTATCTGCTTCAGTTCCTTGGAGTACTCAATCACGATGGTGGGATCCTCGTCGTGCATTCTTGAAAGGGCTTCGCCCAGCTTTTCGTCGTCCGATTCGCTCTTTGCCTTGATGGCGGTCCGGAATTTGGGCTCGGGGTAGACGATGGGCTCAAACTCGACCGGTTTGCCGGGAGCGGTTAGGGTATGGTTTGCCTTGGTATTCTTAAGCTTTACTGTTGCACCGATGTCGCCGGCAACCAGCTTGCTCACCTTGTTGCGCGTCTTGCCTGCAACAACAAGCAGCTGAGAGAACCTCTCCTTTGATGAGTTATTGGTGTTTACAAGGTCCATGCTTTCGGTTATCTCGCCCGACATTACCTTGAAAAAATTGATCTCGCCGATATGCTGCTCAAGGCTTGTCTTGAACACGAATACCGAAGCGGGCCCGGAGGAGTCACATTTCACCTGGTCGCCATCTTTTGTAACGGCGGGTGCCGTTTCGTGCGGGCCGGGAGCAGCGGTGGCAATGAACTCAAGAAGCCTGCCGACACCCATGTTCTTTTTTGCAGATATGCAGAGAACAGGAAACATGTTCCGTGAGCTGATTCCCAGCTTTATGCCTCTGAGCATCTCCTCCTCGTCAAGTGTACCCTTGTCGAAAAATGTCTCCATCAGGTTCTCATCATTTTCTGCTGCAGCCTCGATAAGCTCGTTGCGGAGCTCTTCGGCACGGTCTGCCTGGTCGCCCGGAATATCAGAAATTTCAGGGTTGCCGCCATCGGCCGGGTAGTTGTACATCTTCATCTTAACAACATCGATAAACGAGTTGAACCCTTCGCCGGTGCTGACAGGGTACTGCACAATTACCGCCTTGCTGCCGTAACTCTGCTTGAGAGTCTCCACGACTTTTTCGAAATTGGCCTTGTCATGATCCAGCTGGTTTACTGCCACGATGACAGGTTTTTCATGTGATTCGAGGTGCCTGCCCTGTATCTCGGTGCCTATTTCAACACCATGCTGCCCGTTAATCAGCATCAGGGCCGAATCTGCCGGTCGCAGCGCTGTAATCAATCCCCCGCTGAAGTCATCAAGTCCGGGAGTATCTATTATATTGATCTTTTTTTCGGCGTACTCAGTGTACAATACTGTAGCAAATACCGAGTTCTCGTTCTCGTGCTCGATCTCGTTGTAATCTGAGACAGTATTCCTGCTTTCAACCGCGCCCCTCCTTTCAATTACTCCTCCTTCAAAAAGCATGGCCTCCACCAGAGTTGTTTTCCCTGATTTGGGATTTCCGCAAACCACAATGTTGCTTATCTGGTCGGTCTGGTATGTTTTCATATCTGTCGTGTTGTTTAATTGGATTATATAATGCTTTGTCTGTGTTAATGTCCTGATCTGTAATGATAAATGACCTGCAGGTTGCAAGCGGGACCCCAAAAGTAATAAATTTTTATGCAAGATTCAATTATCGGTTATCAATATGTCTATTATGGGAATATGTTAAGTATTGTTAAGCTTTGCGCCCCTATTGCCCATATTTGATAATTTTGCTGTTAACATATATTGATTAGCTGATCAGGGCTTCTGTGTTCCGTACCGAAAGTGATAACATTATGCAGGCATCTGTATTCAGGCCAACAGTTTTATCAGTCCGGACTTTGCTGGCCCTGGCTTTTACATCCTCATGCACCTATGATCAATTGTGGGAAAAACACGACAGGGGCGAATTTGTGCTTGTTACAAACAGTGGCGGTACCGACATCGCTTATTCACCATTATCGGGGGTTGAAATTATAACCGACAGGGGGTTTGCCTTCAAGGACCTTAACGGTAACGGGAAGCTTGACCGGTATGAGGACTGGCGGCTTTCGCCGGAAGAGAGGGCCAGGGACCTTGCTTCCCGGCTGAGCATACAGGAGATAGCGGGACTGATGCTGTACAGCGGGCACCAGTCCGTTCCGGCACGCTCATCGAGGTTTGCAGTCAATACCTACGGGGGGATCAGTTTTGAGGAGAGCGGCGCCGACCCCTGGGATCTGTCCGATCAGCAGAAACATTTTCTCAAGTACGACAATCTCAGGCATATACTGGTGACCTTTGTGCAAAGTCCGGAGACTGCTGCCAGGTGGAACAACAGGGTGCAGGGATTCGTTGAAGGTTTAGGACACGGAATACCCGCCAACAACAGCTCCGATCCGCGGCACGGCACTGTTGCAAGCGCCGAATTTGATGCCGGTGCCGGTGGTGATATATCGATGTGGCCTGGTGCACTCGGACTTGCTGCAACCTTTGACCCTGACATTGTATATGAGTTCGGCAGGGTAGCTTCAATTGAATACCGGGCACTCGGACTTGCAACGGCACTTTCGCCGATGGCTGACCTGGCAACCGATCCGCGGTGGAGCCGTGTGAGAGGCACATTCGGTGAGGACCCTGTTCTTGTAACAGATATGACCAGGGCATATATAGACGGTTTCCAGTCCACCATAACAGCTACCGGCAGTGGCTGGGGAAGGGAAAGCGTGAATGCGATGGTGAAGCACTGGCCCGGCGGGGGCACCGGAGAGGGCGGAAGGGATGCCCATTATGCCTTCGGCAAGTATGCGGTCTATCCGGGCAACAATCTCGAAGAGCAGCTTAAGCCTTTTGTTGAGGGGGCTTTCAGGCTGGAGGGGGGTACCAAACAGGCATCTGCCGTAATGCCCTACTATACCATCTCATGGCAACAGGATACTGTCTATGGAGAGAATACAGGCAACGCTTTCAGCAGGTACATCATTACCGACCTGCTGAGGGAGAGGTACGGATACGGGGGGGTGGTCTGCACTGACTGGGGTGTTACGCGTACTGCCACGGCAGTTGACCAGTTCGGGAGTGCCGGCTGGGGAGTGGAGGAGCTGTCAGAAGCCGAAAAGCACTACAAAGCCATAATGGCCGGGGTAGACCAGTTCGGGGGCAACAACGATGCGGGTCCGGTGATAGAAGCCTATTTTATGGGTGTAGCCAGGTACGGCGAGGACCAGATGCGCCGCCGTTTTGAAAAATCTGCAAAAAGGCTGCTGCTTAACATGTTCCGCACAGGGCTTTTTGAGAACCCCTACGTTGACCCGGATGAGACAAGGCGGACTGTTGGTAATCCTGAATTTATGAAGGCAGGCTATGATGCACAGCTGAAATCGGTTGTAATGCTCAAGAATTCGGGTGGTGTACTGCCTGCCGGTAAAGAAGCCACTGTATACATACCCGGGCGTTTTATCCCCTCAGGGATGAACTGGTTTGGAATGACAACCCCTGAGCGTCATGAGTACCCGGTAAGCCTTGAGATTGCCGGGAAGTATTTCAGGGTCACTTCTGATCCTTATAATGCAGATTATGCATTCGTTTTTATTGAGAGCCCTGACCGGGGAAGAGGGTACAGCAGGGATGACGTCAGTACAGGCGGGAACGGTTACATCCCGATAAGTCTGCAGTACGGGCCCTATACCGCTATCCATGCCAGGGAGGAAAGCATCGCCGGGGGTGATCCGTTGGAAAATTTTACCAACCGTTCCTACCGGGGTAAAACAGTGACTGTAAGGAATACGGCCGATCTTGACCTTGTCAGGCAGACACGCCACAAGATGGGTGACCGGCCGGTGATAGTAGTTATGAATATGTCTAATCCAACCGTTTTCAGCGAAATTGAGCCGCTTGCCGATGCCATTGTTGTTCACTTCGGCGTTCAGGATCAGGTCCTGATGGATATCCTTTCGGGGAAATCTGTGCCACAGGGGCTTCTGCCCCTTCAGATGCCGGCAAATATGCGCACGGTTGAAGAACAGTTTGAGGACGTCCCCCATGATATGGAAGTTTACCGCGACAGCGAAGGAAATTATTACGGTTTTGCCTTTGGAATGGATTGGAACGGACCGATTGCCGATGAACGGACCCTGAGGTATCCGTTAAAATAAATCGATTTTCACTGAAAATTTGTTGACCGGAAAAACTTTTTTATTACCTTTGCAGACCTTCGGAAGGGTACCGTACTAAGTACATTCCCCTTAAACAGTTTCTGTTATACAGGGTTACTCTATTTTCGAATTTACTGATCACCTGGCAAGCCTGTTTGCAGCATACATAATATTATATATTGTGTGGCGGAGACAGGATGATCAGATTGTTGCCTGATTGGACAGACAAGGTTGAAGGGATGTGGATTGCCGGAAGAACAGCGCCGGTTTAACCGGGCAGGGGAGAAGGCTGACATCGTGCAGATGTAATACCGCCTGCAAACAGGGGAGAAGCGAAGGAAAATATTAATTAATGATTCTTGTTTTTGCAAAAAAAAGTATACCTTTGCACACCCGTTTAATAAAATGTTTATAAATATTTGAATTAATCTCTATGCCTACAATTCAGCAGTTAGTAAGAAAAGGAAGGACCAGGCTTACCGAAAAGAAGAAGGCTCCTGCTCTGGATGCATGCCCTCAAAGAAGGGGTGTTTGCGTGCGCGTATATACTACCACACCGAAAAAACCCAATTCGGCCATGAGGAAAGTGGCCAGGGTAAGGCTTACCAACGGGAAGGAAGTGAATTCATATATCCCCGGTGAGGGTCATAACCTGCAGGAACACTCTATTGTACTGATCAGGGGCGGCAGGGTCAAGGATCTGCCCGGTGTGAGATACCACCTGATTCGCGGTGCACTGGACACCTCAGGGGTAGAGGGACGTACGCAAAGAAGGTCAAAATACGGCACAAAGAGGCCAAAGGTTAAAAAATAAAATAAAATCAGCATAAGCAGATGAGAAAGTCAAAACCAAAGAAGAGAATCCTGCTTCCGGATCCGAAATATGGAGACATTGAGGTTACCCGGTTTGTAAACAATATGATGTATCAGGGTAAGAAGAGCCTTTCATTCAATATCTTTTACGATGCAATGGATATCGTAGAGAAAAAGACAAAGGAATCAGGCAAACCACCTCTCGAGGTTTGGAAGAAAGCACTTGAGAACATTACCCCCATGGTAGAGGTTAAGAGCCGCAGGGTTGGAGGAGCCACTTTCCAGGTACCGCAGGAGGTAAGGTCGGAGAGAAAGGTTTCTATCAGCATGAAGAACATGATCCTTTTTTCGCGCAAACGTGCCGGAAAAACCATGGCCGACAAGCTGGCAGCTGAGATAGTGGCTGCATTTAATGAGGAAGGCGCCGCTTTCAAAAGAAAAGAGGATATGCACAGGATGGCTGAGGCGAACAAGGCTTTTGCCCATTTCAGGTTCTAAAGGGACCGGACAACAGAAGCAGAGAGATTGTATAATATATAAATGGTAAAGAATCTAAAACATACGCGAAACATCGGTATTATGGCCCACATTGATGCCGGTAAGACCACCACCACGGAGAGGATACTGTTCTATACCGGGATAACTCACCGTATGGGCGAGGTGCATGACGGCGCTGCCACAATGGACTGGATGGTTCAGGAACAGGAGCGGGGCATTACCATTACCTCTGCAGCAACTACAACATTCTGGAAATACAATAATGAAGATTACAAGATAAATATTATAGATACACCCGGCCATGTCGATTTTACTGTAGAGGTTGAGCGGTCGCTCCGTATACTGGATGGGGCCGTTGCCGTTTTTTGTGCAGTAGGAGGTGTCGAGCCGCAGTCCGAGACCGTATGGAGGCAGGCGGACAGATATAAGGTGCCACGTATTGGTTTTGTTAACAAAATGGACCGCTCGGGAGCCGACTTCCTGACAGTGGTGTCGCAGATACATGAGAAGCTTGGAGCGAACCCTGTTCCCCTGCAGTTGCCAATTGGCTCTGAAGAGAACTTCAGGGGTGTTGTCGACCTGATCGAGATGAAGGCCGTGATCTGGCATGCGGATAAGCTTGGCGTCACCTATGAAATGACAGGCATACCCGATGATTTGGAAGAAGAGGCACAGGAGTGGAGGGGCAGGCTGATCGAATCGGTAGCCGATGCCGACGACACCATTCTTGAGCAGTACCTTGAAGATCCCGGATCAATAACAAATGAGCAGCTGATAGCTGCCATCAGGAAAGCAACCATAGGCATGAGCGTTGTACCGGTAATGTGCGGTGCCGCTTTCAAGAATAAGGGAATACAGCGCCTGCTGGATGCTATTGTAGCCTTTTTGCCGTCACCGGTCGATATTGATGCTATAAAGGGCATCAACCCCCGCAACGACGAAACGATTGAAAGGAAGCCCGACCATACGGAGCCTATGTCAGCCCTGGCGTTTAAGATAGCTACCGACCCGTTTGTAGGGCGTCTTGCGTTTTTGAGGGTCTACAGCGGACGTATAGTGGCCGGGAGCCATGTTCTGAATGTTCGTACAGGCAAGAAGGAGCGGATTACCCGGCTGTACCAGATGCATGCAAACAAGCAGATTCCTAAGGAGTTTATCGAAGCGGGTGATATATGTGCTGCAGTAGGATTCAAGAATCTGCGGACAGGCGATACTCTTTGTGATGAGAAAAAGCCCGTACTTCTGGAATCGATCACTTTTCCCGAACCGGTAATCGGAGTGGCAATAGAGCCTAAAACTCAGGCTGACATTGACAAGTTGGGTATAGCTCTAAACAAGCTCTCTGAGGAGGACCCCACATTTAAGGTGAGGTATGACGAGCAGTCCGGCCAGACACTGATAAACGGTATGGGAGAACTGCACCTTGAGATACTGGTTGACAGGCTTAAGCGTGAATTCAAGGTTGAGTGCAACCAGGGTGCGCCCCAGGTGGCCTACAAGGAAGCTATAACCATGCCCGTTGAACACAGGGAAGTGTTCAGGAAGCAGACAGGGGGCAGGGGTAAGTTTGCCGACATAATAATAAAAATATCTCCTGCTGATGAGGGGCATACCGGACTTCAGTTTATTGATGAGGTCAAGGGAGGCAATATTCCAAAGGAATACATACCCTCGGTTCAGAAGGGGTTTGCAGAGGCTATGCAAAACGGTGTACTGGCAGGATTTCCTGTCGAGAGCCTCAAGGTTGAGCTTGTTGACGGGTCATATCACAATGTTGACTCAGACAGCCTGTCATTTGAAATTGCTGCTAAACAGGCTTTCAGGCATGCACTGCCGAAGACAAAACCGGTACTGCTGGAGCCGATAATGAAAGTTGAAGTTGTTACCCCGGAGGAGTACATGGGAGATGTAATATCAGATTTCAATAAAAGAAGGGGCAACGTCGAAAAGATGGAAGGAAAAGCAGGCGCCAGGATAATTCGTGCCAGGGTGCCGCTTGCCGAACAATTCGGTTACGTTACCGTGCTGCGCACACTCACATCGGGAAGAGCCACTTCAACAATGGAGTTTTCACATTACGAAAAGGTTACAGACGCTATAGCGAAAAAAATACTGGAAAGCTCAACCGGGCGAAAAGAATCAGCATAACCAACAAATAAAATGAGCCAGAAAATACGAATAAAACTGAAATCATACGATCACAACCTGGTGGACAAGTCGACCGAAAAGATCGTTAAGACCGTAAAGACAACGGGAGCAATCGTGAGCGGGCCGATCCCGCTGCCCACCCACAAGAGGATATTCACGGTTCTGCGTTCGCCGTTTGTGAATAAGAAATCCAGGGAGCAGTTTGAACTGAGTTCATACAAGCGCCTGCTTGATATATACAGTTCAACTCCCAAAACAATAGATGCACTGATGAAACTGGAATTGCCCAGCGGAGTTGAGGTTGAAATAAAAGTGTAATTTTTTGTAAACAGAGATAAGATGTCCGGATTAATTGGAAAAAAGATAGGCATGACCACGGTGTTTGATGAGGACGGGAGGAGTACACCCTGTACGGTTATTGAGGCAGGCCCCTGTGTCGTCACACAGTTAAAGACGGTGGAGAAGGACGGCTATGAGGCTGTTCAGCTTGCCTTTGACGAGAAGAAGGAGAAGTCATGCAACAAGCCCATGCTAGGGCACTTCAGGAAGGCAAAAACCACCCCTAAAAAGAAACTTCATGAGTTTTACAATTTTAAGCAGGAGGTGGAGCTTGGAGATGTAATTACTGTTGACTTGCTGAAGAATGACACCTGGCTCGATATTACCGGGTTGTCAAAAGGAAAAGGATTTCAGGGTGTTGTGAAAAGGCACGGTTTTGCAGGAGTGGGACAGGCTACCCACGGACAGCACAACAGGATGCGTGCGCCCGGATCGATCGGAAGTTCGTCATATCCCTCGCGTGTATTCAAAGGAATGAGGATGGCCGGAAGGATGGGCGGCGAAAATGTTATGATGATATCCCTCAGGGTCATAAAGATAATACCCGAGAGCAATCTTCTGCTGGTCAGGGGATCAGTTCCGGGTGCGAAAGGTTCATATTTAATTATTCAGCAATAAGATGGAGTTAGCAGTATATAATATCAAAGGTGAAGAGACAGGCAGGAACGTAAGCCTGGATGATGGCATCTTCGGAATAGAGCCGAATGATCATGCTATTTATCTTGATGTGAAGCATTACATGGCCGGCAAAAGGCAGGGCACTCACAAGACCAAGGAGCGTTCGGAGATTACCGGCAGTACCAAGAAGATCAAAAGGCAAAAAGGGACAGGCACTGCACGTGCAGGTGATATCAAGAGTCCCATTTTCAGGGGCGGTGGCCGTACATTTGGTCCTCAACCGCGTGATTACAGCTTCAAGCTGAATAAGAAGGTAAAAAAGCTTGCGAGGAGGTCAGCTCTTGCATACAAGGCCAAATCCGACAAGATCAGGGTTATTGAGGACTTCAGCCTGGAGGCGCCCCGCACAGCCGAATATGCCGCATTCCTCAGCAATCTCAAGGCTAACGGTGAAAAATCACTGCTGGTGCTGAATGAACAGAACAACAACATATATCTGTCATCTCGCAATCTGCAGGGCGCAAAGGTCATCACCGCGTCAGAACTGAATACATATGACATCATGAACGCATCGGTACTTTTAATTGCCGAGAGCTCTGTCGATATCCTGGATAACATGTTAAGCAACCGGAAACAGTAATAATCATGGAAATTATAAAAAAACCGATCATTACCGAAAAAATGACCAATCTCGGCGAGAAGCTGAACAGGTATGGTTTTATTGTAGATAAGAAGGCCAATAAAATACAGATAAAAAAGGCCGTGGAAGAGATGTATGATGTGCGGGTAGATGCGGTAAACACCATTATTTACGGAGGCAAGTCCAAATCCAGGTATACCAAGACCGGGATGATACACGGCAAGACAGGATCATTCAAAAAGGCGATTGTAACTCTTGCCGAGGGTGAAGTGATTGATTTCTATAGTAATATATAGTGAACAGGGAAGGCGTTTTCTTCTCCGAAAGGGGGATAATAATAACAGAATAGAGTTTCTACAAAAATGGCAGTACGTAAATTAAACCCGGTTACCCCGGGGCAGAGGCACAAGATAAAATCGACTTTCGAGCATATCACCACTGGAAAGCCCGAGAAGTCGCTCCTTGCACCGCATAAGAAGTCGGGCGGGAGGAACAACCAGGGCAAGATGACAATGAGGTATCTGGGCGGCGGCCATAAGCGCCGTTACCGGGTCATAGACTTCAAAAGGAACAAGGATGGAATTCCTGCCGTGGTAAAAACTGTTGAGTATGATCCCAACCGTTCGGCGAGGATCGCACTTGTGGTTTATGCTGACGGCGAAAAAAGGTATATAGTTGCGCCGGCAGGATTGAAGATTGGACAGACAATCATGTCTGGGAAGGATGTGGCGCCGGAGATAGGAAACACACTGTTCCTTTCGGATATACCCCTTGGTACGGTAGTTCATAATATTGAGCTGCAGCCTGGCAAGGGCGCGGCAATGGCAAGAAGCGCAGGTTCATATGCCCAGCTTACCAGCCGTGAAGGAAAGTATGCCATTATCAAGCTTCCTTCGGGCGAGATGAGGATGGTACTTGTTACCTGCCGTGCTACAATCGGGTCGGTATCCAATCCTGACAATGCACTTGAACGTTCCGGCAAGGCCGGCCGCAGCCGCTGGCTGGGACGCAGGCCGAGGGTGCGGGGTGTTGTGATGAACCCGGTTGATCATCCGATGGGTGGCGGGGAAGGACGTGCTTCAGGCGGACACCCCAGGTCAAGAACCGGATTGCCTGCAAAGGGTTACAAGACCCGTTCGAAAAAGAAGGCTTCAAGCAGGTATATTGTAGAGAAAAGGAAAAAATAAACTGATAATAAACGATCACTATGACTCGCTCACTGAAGAAAGGACCATTTATTGATTACAAGCTGGATAAAAGGGTTACCGACATGAACAAGTCGGGCAAGAAGACAGTTATCAAGACCTGGTCGCGCCGTTCAATGATATCGCCCGATTTTGTCGGCCATACGATTGCCGTTCACAACGGGAACAAATTCATTCCCGTATATGTTACCGAGAACATGGTGGGGCACAAACTCGGCGAATTCTCTCCCACCCGGATGTTCCGGGGTCACGGAGGAAAAAGGAATAAATAGGATTATACAACATTCATTATAATTTTCAGAGATGGGATCCAGAAAACAACAACGAGCTCAGCAGATAAAGGAGGATAAGAAAAGCAGGTATTTTGCAGTGTTGCGCAATTGCCCAACTTCTCCTCGTAAGATGAGGCTGGTTGCCGACTTGGTAAGGGGTGAGGAAGTAAACAAGGCTCTTGACACCCTTAAGTACAGTTCAAAGGAAGCATCCCGGAGGATGGAAAAGCTTCTGCTATCAGCTATTGCCAACTGGCAGATAAAGAATGAGGGAGTGCGTATTGAAGATACAAACCTTGTGGTAAGCGAGGTAAGGGTTGACCAGGCAAGGACCCTCAAGAGACTGAGGCCGGCTCCGCAGGGCAGGGCTCATCGTATAAGGAAACGCTCCAACCATGTTACCGTGGTGCTGGACAAAGTTGAACAACAACCGACAGAAGTCGACACAAAATAATAGTCAATGGGACAAAAAGTTAATCCGATAAGTAACAGGCTGGGCATAATCAGGGGGTGGGATTCCAACTGGTATGGAGGCAACGATTATTCTGCCAAGCTGGTTGAGGACCACAAGATCAGGCAGTATCTCAATGCAAGGCTTGCCAAGGCGAGTATTTCAAAAATTATAATCGAGCGTACGCTCAAGCTTATTACGGTAACCGTGAATACTGCCAGGCCCGGGATAATTATCGGGAAAGGCGGTCAGGAAGTTGACAAACTCAAGGAGGAGCTTAAGGAGATCACGCAGAAGGAAGTGCAGATCAATATTTTTGAGGTTAAGCGCCCCGAACTTGACGCTACAATAGTAGCCAACAACCTTGCGAGGCAGATTGAGGGTAAGATATCCTACAGGCGTGCCATCAAGATGGCAATCGCCTCGACCATGCGAATGGGCGCTGAAGGAATTAAGGTGCAGATAAGCGGCAGGCTTGGCGGAGCAGAGATGGCAAGGTCGGAAATGTACAAGGAGGGACGGACGCCCCTGCATACCCTTAGGGCCAATATTGATTATGCACTCAGCGAGGCTCTGACCAAGGTTGGAATGATCGGTGTTAAGGTGTGGATATGTAACGGAGAAGTTTACGGAAAACGCGACCTGTCGCCGAATCTCGGAGCAGGCGGACCTGCAACCGGAGATAAGCCCAAGGACAGGGGAGGTTTTAAAAGAAGGAAAAAATAGTTTATTAATATAGAATAAGATATTGTACCAATGTTACAGCCAAAGAAAACGAAATACAGACGGCAGCAGAAAGGCAAGATGAAGGGCAACGCACAGCGTGGCAACCAGCTGGCATTCGGCTCTTTCGGGATAAAGGCACTTGAGGAGTCATGGATCACGAGCCGTCAGATTGAAGCTGCCAGGCAGGCGGTTACCCGTCATATGAAAAGGGAGGGGCAGATCTGGATCAGGATATTTCCTGACAAGCCCATTACCAAGAAACCGGCAGAGGTCCGTATGGGTAAGGGTAAAGGTGCTCCCGAAGCTTTCGTTGCACCGGTTACTCCCGGCAGGATAATAATAGAGGCGGAAGGTGTGCCTATTGAAGTCGCCAGGGAGGCTCTCAGGCTTGCAGCCCAGAAGCTGCCTATTACCACGAAATTCGTTGTGCGGCGTGATTTTGAGCACAAACCCAATTGATATAAAGAATAATAGAACATGAAGATTAAAGAGATAAAGGAGTTATCCACCAGCGAAATAGAGGAACGGATCGACACTGAGAAGAGCCTCCTGCTCAAGCTCAGGATGAACCATACGGTATCGCCGCTTGACAATCCTCTTAAAATACCGGCTACCAAAAGGAATATTGCCAGGTTGAAGACTGAATTGCGTCAACGTATGTTAACAGAGAAACAGAAAAGTTAGTTATACCAATGGAAAGGAAACTTAGAAAAGAACGGGTCGGTGTTGTTATAAGCAACAAAATGGATAAATCCATATTAGTTACCGTTAACCGCAGGGTTAAGCATCCGATTTACGGAAAGTTTGTAAAGAAATCGACCAAGCTGATGGCTCATGATGAGCAGAACAGCTGTAATATTGGTGATACTGTCAAGATAATGGAAACAAGGCCTATGAGCAAGGATAAATGCTGGAGGCTGGTAGAAATAATTGAAAGAGCTAAATAACGATGATACAACAAGAGAGCAGATTAGGCGTAGCTGACAACTCAGGGGCCAAAGAGGTCCTTTGCATCAGGGTTCTTGGCGGAAGCGGAAAGAAATATGCAAGAGTAGGCGATAAGATAGTTGTTACTGTTAAAAGCGCTATTCCCTCAGGTGAAATCAAGAAGGGAACAGTAACCAAGGCCGTCGTTGTCCGCACCAGGAATGAAATACGCAGAACCGACGGATCCTATATCCGGTTCGATGACAACGCGGTAGTTCTTCTCAACAACGTTGGTGAAATAAGGGGTACCCGTATATTCGGACCCGTCCCGCGTGAGCTTCGCGATAAATATATGAAGATAGTTTCGCTTGCGCCGGAAGTATTATAGTAAAACATTAAATAACAATTCTGATGGGCAGAAAATACCATATAAAGAAAGGTGATACGGTTTATGTTATCTCTGGTGAAGCCAAGGGGCAACAGGGAAGGGTTCTCGATGTGATTACAAAAGAAGGGAAGGCCATTGTTGAAGGTGTCAACATGGTGGCCCGGCACACGAAACCAAATGCAAAGCACACACAGGGTGGAATAATCAGGAAGGAAGCGCCTGTCAATATTACCAACCTGATGCTGGTGGACCCTTCAACAGGCAATCCCACAAAAGTGGGCCGCCGGGTAAATGATAAAAACAAATTGGTACGTTATTCTAAAAAAACGGGGGAGGAAATCAAGTAATGGACTACAAGCCTTCACTTAAAGAGAGATATTTCAATGAGATTGTGCCTGCGCTCAAAAAGGAGTTCAAATACAAGACTGTTATGCAGGTGCCCAGATTGCAAAAGATCGTAATAAACCAGGGAGTCGGTGATGCGGTAGCGGACAAGAAGCTGATCGAAACGGCACAGGTTGAACTTACTGCCATAGCTGGTCAGAAAGCCGTGCAGACGGTCTCAAGGAAAGACATTTCAAACTTCAAGCTCAGGCGCGATATGCCGATCGGGGTGCGTGTTACACTTCGCAGGGAGAGGATGTATGAATTCCTGGAGAGACTTATAGCAGCCGCCCTGCCAAGGATCAGGGACTTCAGGGGAGTAAGCGCCAAGCTCGACGGACGTGGCAATTATACACTGGGCATAGCCGAGCAAATTATTTTTCCGGAAATAGATATTGACAAGATCAATAAAATACTTGGAATGGAGATCACCTTCGTAACCACTGCCGCTACAGATGAAGAGGGGTATGCATTGCTCAGGGAGTTTGGGATACCATTCAAGAACGTAAAAAAGGATTAGAATATGGCAAAAGAGTCAATGAAAGCGCGTGAAAAGCGCCGTCAAAAACTTGTGGACCGTTACGCCGAGAAGCGGGCCCAATTGAAAGCAGAAGGTGATTATGTCGGGTTGAGCCGCCTGCCGCGTAACAGCAACCCTATCCGTCTTCATAACCGGTGCAAGCTGACAGGAAGGCCCAAGGGTTATATACGGCAGTTCGGTGTTAGCAGGATTACTTTCAGGGAGATGGCATCAAAGGGCCTTATTCCCGGTATAAGAAAAGCTAGTTGGTAATTAATTATTAAAATAATAACAGAGATGACAGATCCGATAGCAGATTATCTTACGCGGCTGAGAAATGCCATCATGGCAAAGCATAAGATCGTTGAGATTCCTGCTTCCAATGTAAAAAAGGATATAACCAAAATTCTTCATGAGAAGGGTTATATTCTTAACTATAAATTCCAGGATGACGGGGTGCAGGGTATCATTAAGATTGCCCTGAAGTATCATCCTGAGACAAAGCAGCCGGCCATTAAATCGCTTCGCCGTGTCAGCCGGCCTGGTCTGAGGCAGTACAAAGGCAGGGATGACCTTCCCAGGGTGCTTAACGGACTGGGCATTGCTATAATGTCGACATCCCAGGGAGTTATGACCGATAAGGAAGCCCGTAAGAAGAGTATCGGCGGTGAAGTAATGTGTTACGTTTATTAACTGGAGGATTATAAATGTCAAGAATAGGAAATTTACCGGTAGAGATACCCGAGAAAGTAACTGTATCAGTCGACAAGGATAATCTTGTAACCGTAAAAGGACCGCTGGGCGAGCTGACTGAAAAGCTTGACAGCCGGATAACCGTAAAGGTAGAAGAAAACCAGGTAATTTTTTCGCGGTCGTCGGAAGACAACCAGTCAAAATCGATGCACGGTTTGTACAGGTCCCTTGTGTATAATATGGTTGAAGGGGTGTCAAAGGGTTATGAGATCAAACAGGAACTTGTTGGCGTTGGTTACAGGGCTGAAGCTAAAGGCCAGGTGCTGGAGCTTAGTCTCGGATATTCTCATGACATCTTTTTTGAGATTCCATCTGAGATAGCGGTTGAAGCCAAAACTGAGAGGCGCAGCAACCCGGTCATTACCCTGAAGGGAATAGATAAGCAGCTTATTGGCCAGGTTGCAGCCAAAATAAGATCATTCCGCAAACCTGAACCCTACAAGGGCAAGGGAGTTAAGTTCGTGGGAGAGCATATAAGGAAGAAGGCCGGCAAATCTGCAAGTGTATAATTTTTTCAAAACAGGTATTTAATCATGGCTTTAACTAAGCTTAAAAGAAGAAAGCGGATAAAAATGAGAATCCGCAGACATGTTTCAGGGACCCAGGAGCGGCCCAGGATGTCGGTTTTCCGCAGCAATAAAGGTATTTATGTTCAGCTGATTGACGATCTCAACGGGAAAACACTGGTTGCCGCAGACTCAAGGGAAAAGACCGGTGAGGATGCCAAAAAGGTGGCCAAGGCCGAGGATGCCAAAAAGGTGACCAAGGCCGGGGATGCCAAAAAGGTGACCAAGGCCGGGGATGCCAAAAAGGTGACCAAGACTTTACAGGCAAAACAAGTTGGTAAACTCATTGCCGAAAAGTCACTTGAAAAAGGTATTTCGACAGTGGTATTTGACAGAAACGGCTATTTGTATCATGGCAGGGTAAAAGCTTTGGCTGATGCCGCCAGGGAAGCAGGATTAAAATTTTAATTATGTCAACAACAATAAGAAAAGTAAAGACCAGTGACCTGGAGCTTAAAGACAGGGTCGTAAGCATTCAGCGAGTCACCAAGGTAACAAAGGGAGGCCGCACATTCAGTTTTTCCGCCATAGTGGTGGTTGGGAATGAAGATGGAATAGTGGGATACGGTCTTGGTAAGGCCAATGAGGTGACAACTGCAATTGCAAAGGGTATTGACGATGCCAAGAAGAACCTGGTAAGAGTGCCGATACACAAAGGCACGATACCTCACGAGCAGGTGGCCAAGTATGGCGGCGCCAGGGTTTTTCTGAAGCCAGCTTCACACGGAACCGGTGTAGTTGCCGGAGGTGCGATGCGTGCAGTGCTTGAAAGTGTCGGGGTAACCGACGTGCTGGCCAAGTCAAAGGGATCTTCCAATCCTCACAACCTTGTCAAGGCAACCTTTGAAGCACTTATGGAGTTGCGTGATGCACATACGGTTTCTGAACTCAGGGGGATACCATTGGACAAGGTTTTTAACGGTTAGAAATTAATATATCATGGCAAAGATTCGGATTACACAGGTAAAGAGCAGGATCGGCAGTAACCAGAGTCAGAAGAGGACCCTGGACGCTTTGGGCCTGAAAAGGATAAGCAGCAGCATCGAAGCTGAATCGACGCCCCAGGTATTGGGCATGGTTGAGAAGGTGCGTCATTTGCTTAAGGTCGAAAAGATAAAATAATTAATCATTGTTTCAGATATGGATTTGAGTAATTTAAAACCTGCAAAAGGTTCGGTAAAACGCAATAAGAGGCTTGGACGGGGCGAGGGTTCCGGCAGGGGCGATACGGCTACCAAGGGGCATAAGGGTCAGAAATCCCGCTCCGGATACAGCAGGCAGGCAGGATTCGAGGGAGGACAGATGCCGCTTCAGAGGCGTGTTCCCAAATTCGGGTTCAAGAATATAAACCGCAAGTCCTACAAAGGGATAAATCTCGGTTTATTGCAGGGTCTCGCAGACAGGACCGGGGCAACATCAATTGATGTCCAGACACTGGTCAGCGCCGGTTTTGTGTCGCGTAATGACATGGTTAAAATTCTTGGGAACGGTACCCTTGATGCTAAATTGGAAGTGAAGGCCCACGCATTTTCCAGGTCGGCCCAGGAAGCAATTGAGAAATCAGGTGGCACTGCGGTAAAAATATAATCTACATGAAGAAATTCATTGAAACCATAAAGAACATTTTCAAGATTGAAGATCTGCGCTCAAGGATTCTTTATACTCTGGGGATATTGCTTATCTATCGTCTTGGCTCGTTCGTTGTACTGCCGGGGATTGATCCTTCAGAACTGGCTGCAATGAAGATGCAGACCGCTGACGGAATACTCGGGCTTCTGGACATGTTTTCGGGAGGAGCCTTCGCGAATGCTTCAATATTTGCACTTGGTATCATGCCGTACATATCGGCATCGATCGTAGTGCAGCTTCTCGGTATAGCAATTCCATATTTCCAGCGGCTGCAGCGCGAAGGCGAGAGCGGACGAAGGAAGATCAACCAGATTACCAGGTATCTTACCGTGCTGATACTTATTTTCCAGGGGCCTGCTTACCTGACCAACTTACGGGCACAGGTGCCACAGGCGTTTGTTCTGGAGGGAGCCATGTTCTGGGCCTTCCTGGTCATCATTCTTATATCGGGTACCATGTTCGTAATGTGGCTCGGAGAGCGTATTACCGACAAGGGAATTGGCAACGGTATTTCCCTTATTATAATGGTGGGTATCATTGCAAGGCTTCCGTTTGCCCTGGCTGCCGAATTTTTTGCCAAGCTTGAGCAGCAGGTTGGCGGGGGACTTATAATGTTCATTGTTGAGATGGTGGTGTTGTTTTTCGTATTTATGGGAGTTATCCTGCTGGTTCAGGGAACCAGGAGAATCCCCGTGCAGTATGCAAAACGGATCGTTGGTAACAAACAGTATGGAGGTGTGAGGCAGTATATACCGCTCAAGGTGAACTCTGCCGGGGTGATGCCGATTATTTTTGCCCAGGCACTCATGTTCATTCCACTTACATTGTCAAGTTTTGCACCCACCGAAACGATGACAGGTTTTGCAGCGGCTTTCAGTAATTTTACAGGTTTCTGGTATAATTTCACCTTTGCAGTCCTGATTATATTGTTTACATATTTCTATACGGCCGTCACGGTAAACCCCTCGCAAATGGCTGAGGACATGAAACGTAACGGAGGCTTTATACCAGGTGTCAAGCCCGGGAAGAAGACTGTTGAATTCCTTGATACCATAATGTCAAGGATCACACTGCCCGGCTCAATATTTCTGGCAATTGTTGCAATTATGCCCGCATTTGCCATGCTGGCCGGTGTTAACTCACAATGGGCACAGTTTTATGGTGGTACATCACTGCTTATTATGGTTGGTGTCGTTCTTGATACCCTGCAGCAGATTGAAAGTCACTTGCTGATGAGGCATTATGACGGCCTGATGAAAACAGGCAGAATAAAGGGAAGAAGCGGCGGAGGCGGCATCTGACCTGATAATACAAGTTCTTTGATGTTAAATGACAAGAGAAGGGAAGCGATAGAGATCATGCGGGAGTGCAACCTCCTTGTGTCACGAACACTTGCTGAGGTTGCTGCAATTATTGAACCCGGAGTGACCACCCTTGAACTTGACCGTATAGCAGAAAAGTTTATTATTGATAACGGGGCAGAACCCGGGTTCAAGGGATACAACGGGTTTCCCAAAACTCTCTGCACATCGGTCAATTCACAGGTCGTACATGGGATACCATCCGATTATGTGCTGAAAGAGGGTGAGATTGTTTCTATCGATTGCGGTGTCAGGATGAGAGGATATTACGGCGATACCGCCTATACCTTTGCAGTTGGGGAGATTGACACTCGTGTTGCCGAATTGTTGCGTACAACCTATGAATCCCTTTACAGGGGAATTGAACAGGCTGTTGCCGGGAAAAGAGTTGGCGATATAGGTTATGCTGTTCAATTACATGCCGAATCTGCCGGATTCTCTGTGGTAAGGGAGATGGTTGGGCACGGAATAGGTGAAAACCTGCATGAAGATCCTGAAGTTCCAAATTACGGGAAGAGGGGACGCGGTTCCCTTCTGAAGGAGGGTATGGTAATATGCATAGAGCCTATGATCAACCTTGGCGGGAGGACTATCGTGCAGGAGGCAGACGGGTGGACCATACGCACGCGGGACAACAAACCGTCAGCACATTACGAGCTTCCGGTTGTTGTGTCCAAAGGCTCTGCTGATATCTTGTCTACATTTGAGTATATAGAAGAAGTTTTATTAACCAAAAACAACGGGTTACCATGGCAAAACAGAAAGCCATAGAACAGGACGGCACCATTATTGAGGCCTTATCGAATGCGATGTTTAAGGTTGAGCTTGAGAACGGCCACACAATAATTGCACATATTTCCGGGAAGATGCGGATGCATTATATAAAAATCCTTCCCGGCGACAAGGTCAAGGTTGAGATGTCACCCTATGACCTTACAAAAGGAAGAATTTGTTACAGGTATAAATAATATAAAATCAATTTGTTATGAAGGTCAGAGCTTCAGTCAAGAAGAGAAGTGCGGAATGCAAGATAGTCCGCCGCAAGGGACGGCTTTATGTAATAAACAAGAAGAATCCCAAATTCAAGCAAAGACAGGGATAAATCAGCGTTATCCCGGCCTGCATGTTGGGACTGGGAAAGTGCGGGGGATGTTACCTTGTTATAACAATGCAATAATTTTTAAATAATAAATAAACTATGGCAAGAATTGTCGGTGTAGATTTACCAAAAAACAAAAGGGGTGAGGTTGGGCTGACCTATATATACGGAATAGGCCGCAGCACCGCACAACAGATTCTGGATGAGGCTGGTATTGACAGGAGTATTAAGGTAAAGGACTGGGATGACAGTCAGCTGTCAGGTATCAGGAACATCATCAACGAGAAGCTTAAGGTAGAGGGAGAACTACGCTCCTCAGTACAGATGAATATAAAGCGTTTGATGGACATTGGGTGCTACAGGGGTATCCGTCACCGTATCGGGTTGCCGGTGCGTGGACAAAGCACCAAGAACAATGCAAGAACCCGTAAGGGCAGAAAGAAAACCGTTGCCAACAAGAAGATGGCAACCAAATAAACAGTTAAGTAAATATGGCTAAGAAAACAGGTACATCTAGAAAAAGGGTCGTCAAAGTTGAGCCCGTAGGTCAGGCTCACATACATGCTTCATTCAACAATATAATTGTTACCCTTACCAATAACAACGGACAGGTAATAGCCTGGTCATCTGCCGGCAAGAACGGATTCAGGGGCTCCAAGAAAAATACTCCCTATGCCGCACAGGTTTCTGCAGCTGATTGTGCCAAGAAGGCGTATGACCTTGGCCTGCGTAAGGTAAAGGCTTATGTCAAGGGACCGGGTTCGGGCCGTGAGTCTGCCATAAGGACAATCCATACGTCGGGGATTGAGGTTACCGAGATAGTTGACGTAACCCCGATGCCTCACAACGGTTGTCGTCCGCCCAAACGCAGACGTGTATAATTGGAATTGATTGAGAAAATAAAATAATCTGTTAATAGAAATGGCAAGATACAGAGGACCAAGAACCAAAATTGCAAGAAAGTTCGGAGAACCGATATTTGGAGCCGACAAAGTGCTGGAAAAGAAAAACTATCCGCCCGGGATGCATGGTAATACGCGGAGACGTAAAAAGACTTCCGAGTACGGGGTCCAGCTGCAGGAGAAGCAGAAGGCCAAGTATACATATGGTGTGCTGGAACGTCAGTTCAGCAATCTTTTCAAGAAAGCTTCCCGTTCAAAGGGAATTACCGGGGAGGTTCTGCTGCAAATGCTTGAATCAAGGCTGGATAACGTGGTATTCAGAATGGGGATAGCCCCTACAAGGGCGGCTGCCCGCCAGCTTGTTTCTCACCGGCATATCACGGTTAACGGCAAGGTTGTTAATATTCCCTCCTATACAGTAAAAGGCGGTGATTATGTTGGGGTAAGAGAGAAGTCGAAATCTCTTGAAGCCATAACCGAATCACTGGACGGAAGAAAACGCAATGCATATTCCTGGATTGAATGGGATGCTGATCATATGAGAGGCAGGTTTTTGAATATGCCTGAACGGGAAGATATTCCTGAAAATATAAAAGAACAATTGATTGTAGAATTGTACTCAAAATAAAATTGTAATGGCAGTATTAGCATTTCAAAAACCGGAACAAGTTATAATGCTCGAATCGACCGATACTATCGGGAAATTCGAATTTCGTCCTCTCGAACCCGGATATGGGATTACAATCGGGAATGCGCTTAGAAGAGTGTTGCTCTCATCACTTGAAGGATATGCGATCACTTCGGTTAAAATTGCGGGTGTTGATCATGAATTCTCTACCATCACAGGTGTTCTTGAAGATGTTACCGAGATAATCCTGAATCTGAAGCAGGTAAGATTTAAAAAGCAGATTGAAGATACCGAGGGGGAAAAAATATCTGTTTCAGTCAACGGTCAGGAGGAGTTCAAGGCCGGTGATCTTTCAAAGTTCCTGAGTGGTTTTATTGTACTGAACCCTGATCAGGTAATCTGCAGGATGGAACCAGAAACTAAGCTTCAGCTTGAGCTGAGTATTTCCAAGGGACGCGGATATGTACCTTCAGAAGAGAACAAGCCCGCAGAGACTGAGTTCGGGCTGGTCGCAGTGGACTCCATTTTTACACCCATAAAGAATGTCAAGTATTCGGTTGAGAACTTCAGGGTAGAGCAGAAGACTGATTATGAGAAGCTGATATTTGAGATACATACCGATGGTTCGGTCCATCCCAAGGAGGCTCTTAAGGAGGCTGCCAAAATTCTGATTTACCACCTTATGCTGTTCTCTGACGAGAAGATCACACTCGAAACAGATGAGAAGTTCGCCAATGAGGAGTTTGATGAGGAGGTACTTCACATGAGGCAGTTGCTGAAATCCAGGCTGGTTGATCTTGATTTGTCGGTACGGGCCCTTAATTGCCTGAAGGCCGCCGAGGTTGAAACGCTTGGCGACCTGGTCAAGTTCAATAAGAACGATCTGCTGAAATTCCGGAATTTTGGGAAGAAGTCCCTTACAGAGCTTGATGAGCTTCTGGAATCGATGAATTTGAATTTCGGCATGGATATTTCTAAGTATAAATTAGACAAGGATTAATAAAAATGAGACACAGAAAGAAGTTAAATCATTTGGGGAGGACCAGTTCTCACAGGAAAGCCATGCTGGCCAATATGGCTTCTTCACTAATCCTTCACAAAAGGATTACAACAACCGTTGCAAAAGCAAAGGCATTAAGGATATATGTGGAACCGCTTATTACAAGATCAAAGGAGGATTCCACTCACTCAAGAAGAGTGGTTTTCAGCTATCTGAAAAACAAATATGCCGTTTCAGAGCTGTTCCGTGAAGTGTCTCCAAAAGTCGCTGAACGGCCGGGCGGTTATACAAGGATACTGCGTACGGGTAACCGGTTGGGCGATAATGCAGAAATGTGCATCATCGAGCTTGTGGATTATAACGAGAATATGCTGGAAGCTCAGAAAGATAAGAAGGCAACGACCAGAAGGAGCAGAAGGGGCCGCAGGGGCAAGGGTGCAGGAGCCGATGAAACCGCGGCTGTAAAGGCGCCTTCGGCCGAAGAGCAAAAGCAGGAAGAGACTGTAGTTCCGGAAGCGGCTAAGAAAGAAACTCCTGCAGCGGAAGAGGTTAAAGAGGAGCCTGCAGCAGAAGAGGCGAAAGAAGAGCCTGCAGCAGAGGAGAAGAAAGAGGAGCCTGCAGCAGAAGAGGCGAAAGAAGAGCCTGCAGCAGAGGAGAAGA